>NZ_ATLP01000125.1:0-239271 GCF_000416215.1 Pseudomonas sp. CF161 | reverse complement strand
TCGTCGCGCCCGGGCGGTGACCGAGGCCAGCGTCGAGCGCGTGCTGCATCACGTCGGCCGCGCCCTGGGCGCCGCCCCCTACTGCCAGGACCGGCGCTTCGCCCAGTTGCTGGCCGACCTGCCGGTGTACCTGCGCCAAAGTCATGCCGAGCGTGACCTGGCCGCCTTGGGCGAACAGGTCGCCAACCAGCCAGAAGGAATATGGCACCTATGAAACCCAACCCTATCGTCGGCCACGGCACGCCGTTGCAGCAGTGGCAGAACTCCACGCACCTGGCGCAACTGGCGTCGATCAGCTGCGACGAGCTGGTGCCCCCGGGGCAGCGTGCGGTGATCATCGCGCCGCACCCGGATGATGAAATCCTCGGGTGCGGCGGCCTGCTGCAACTCTTGGCCAACAGTGGCCGGCCGCTGCTGCTGATTTCAGTCACTGACGGCAGCGCCAGCCACCCCGGTTCGGCGCGCTGGCCGGTGCAACGCCTGAGCGCGGTACGCCCCCAGGAATCGGCCGAGGCCCTGCGCCGCCTGGACCTGCCCCTGCACCGTCTGCAATGGCTACGAGGCGGTTTCAGCGACAGCCAGGTGGCCGCCGATGAGCCGCGCCTGACGGCGTTTATCCAGCGCTACCTGCGGCCCACCGACGTGCTGTTCAGCACCTGGCGTGAAGACGGCCACTGCGACCATGAAGCGGTGGGCCGTGCCAGTGCGGCAGCGGCGCGGGCCGTGGGCGCGGCGTTCCATGAGTTGCCGGTGTGGACCTGGCACTGGGCCGGCCCCGAAGACCCGCAGATACCCTGGCAGCGCGCGCGCAAGCTGCAACTCGAACCCTCGCTGGTGGCCCGCAAGCGCCACGCGATCCATGCCTTTGCCAGCCAGCTGGAAGGCGACCCGCAGATCGGCCTGCCGCCGGTCCTGGCGCCCCATATCATCGAGCGCCTGCTGCAACCCTTTGAAGTGGTGTTTGTATGAGTGTCGGCAACCGCTACTTCGATGAGCTGTTCGCCCAGAGCGCCGATCCCTGGTCGTTTCGCGAACGCTGGTACGAACAGCGCAAGCGGGCCCTGACCCTGGCCTGCCTGCCGCGCCGACGCTACCGCAGTGTGTTCGAACCGGGCTGCGCCAATGGCGAACTCAGCGCCGAGCTGGCGACCCGCTGCGAGCGCCTGCTGTGCTGCGACACCGCCGCTGCGGCGGTGAGCCTGGCCGAACAGCGCCTGCAACCCTTTGCCCATGCCCAGGTGTTCCAGGGTCGGTTGCCCAGGGACTGGCCGGACCAGCGCTTCGACCTAATCGTGCTCAGCGAGATCGGCTACTACCTGGACGCCGCCGACCTCTCCCACGTGATCCGCCAGGCCCTGCGCAGCCTGACCCCCGACGGCCAGTTGCTGGCCTGTCACTGGCGCCCGCCCATCGCCGGCTGCCCGCTGGACGCCGGCCAGGTCCACGACCAGTTGCACCGCCAGCTGCAACTGCCGCGTCTGCTGGAGCATCAGGAGGCCGACTTCATGCTCGACCTCTGGAGCCGCGAGGCGGATTCGGTGGCCACCCTGGAGGGCCTGCGATGATCGGTATCCTGATTCCGGCCCACAACGAAGAGCAGTACCTGGAGCACTGCCTGCAAGCCGCGCTGCAGGCCGGCAGCCACCCCAGCCTGGGCGGCGAAGCGGTGCAGATCCTGGTGGTACTCGACAGTTGCAGCGACAACTCGGCGCAGATCGTTAACGAGCACCCGGTGCAGAGCCTGGCGCTCAGCGTCCGCAACGTCGGCCAGGCCCGGGCGGCAGGCGCCCACCGCCTGCTGGAACAGGGCGCGCGCTGGATCTCCTGTACCGACGCCGACAGCCGGGTCGCCCCCGACTGGCTGGTGGCGCAATTGGCCCTGGGCACCGACGCCGTGTGCGGCACCGTGACCGTCGACGCCTGGAGCCAGGGCTTCGACTCCCAGGCGCAGATCCGCTATCACCAGGCCTACCAGGCCCGTGACGATCACCGGCATATCCACGGCGCCAACCTGGGCATCAGTGCCGAAGCCTACCGCCGCGCCGGGGGCTTCGAACCCCTGGCCTGCGATGAAGACGTGCAGCTGGTGCGCCAGCTCGAGCGCTGCGGTGCCAGCATCGCCTGGAGCCATCGGCCGCAGGTCATCACCAGTGCCCGCCTCGACAGCCGCGCCCGTGGCGGCTTCGGCGATTACCTGAAAAGCCTGGCGGCACCAGCCTGACCCAGGCCGGTGGCGGTCGCCCGTCAGGCCGGCCTGCACACCGCAGATTTACCAACTATGGTGAAAACCGCATGCCGTGCCGGAGAAAAAAACCGCCACGGCGCTGCGTAGGCGCGAGCGGGCTGTGTATGATTGCCCCCGCGCCAATACGGCAATCCAAGGTCTGGAGCGCCGGTACTTCACGCCAAACTGTCATCGACACATCGGCGTGCGTGCGAACCCAAGGCTGCCGGCCAGCGCCCGATGCGCTGCCGCAGACTGCCAGGAACAGGGATGTGACACCGATGAAATCCATACCCGTTATAGAAAACCACTGGCCGAACCAGATCTGGAACGGCACGCGGCAACTGGTCGACGTACCGCCGATTCATCTCGCCAACCTGGTGCCCGCCGGCGCCCGGGCCGTGGTCGTCGCCCCGCACCCGGGGGATGAAGTCATCGCCAGCGGCGGCCTGCTGCAAGTACTGGCGCACCACGGGCACCCCTTGCAGTTGATTTCCGTCACCGATGGCAGCGCCAGCCACCCGGGCTCGGAGCTGTGGTCGGAACGCCGCCTGAGCGTGTTCCGCCCCCAGGAAAGCGCCGAAGCCCTGCGGCGCCTGGGCCTGCCCCTGCACAGCCTGAAGTGGATCCGCGGCGGCTTTACCGACAACGCCCTCGCCGCCCGCGAGCATCAGCTCAGCCAGTTCATCAGCCGCTACCTGCGCCACGACGACGTGGTGTTCAGCACCTGGTGCGAAGACGGCCCGCCCGATCACGAAGCCGTCGGCCGTGCCACCGCCAAGGCGGCGGCCCAGGTCGGGGCACGGCACTTTGAATTGCCGGTCGGGGTCTGGCATCGGGCCCTGCGCGATGAGTACCAGGTCCCCTGGCCGCGCGCGCGCAAGCTGCGCCTGGACACCTGGACCGTGGCTCGCAAGCGCCACGCCGTTCACGCCTATGCCAGCCAGTTGCAAGGCGACCCGAAGATCGGCCTGGCGCCGGCGCTGTCGGCGGCACTGTTGGAGCGCTTGCGCCAGCCCTACGAAATCATCCTGATGTAGCCACGGGGCCAGGCGACCCATGAAAAACCTGAACTGACGGGCGCGCTATCAGTCGCATAAGTAACTGGCACTGATCAAAAGGAGTGAGCGTGAGCAGTCATCCCCCCGGGCGCCCTGTTGAGTCCGCCCCCCAGGACCAGGCCCCCGCGATCCACCGGTTGCGGATCCTGACGGTCAACACCCATAAAGGCTTCACCGCCTTCAACCGCCGCTTCATCCTGCCGGAACTGCGCGAAGCGGTACGCAGCACCGGTGCCGACCTGGTGTTTCTGCAAGAAGTGCTGGGCGAACATGACCGGCATGCCTCGCGCCATGAAAACTGGCCGCAGCAATCGCAGTACGAGTTTCTTGCCGACAGCATGTGGAGCGACTTTGCCTACGGGCGCAATGCGGTCTACCCCGATGGCCACCATGGCAATGCGTTGCTGTCCAAGTACCCGATCCGTCAGTTCCGCAACCTCGATGTGTCGATCACCGGCCCCGAGCGCCGCGGCCTGCTGCACTGCGTGCTGGAGGTGCCGGGGCACGCCGAGGTGCACGCCATCTGCGTGCACCTGAGCCTGCTGGAGAGCCACAGGCAACTGCAACTGGCCCTGCTCTGCCAGTTGCTCGAATCCCTGCCGGAAGAGGCGCCGGTGATCATCGCCGGCGACTTCAACGACTGGCAGTTGCACGGCAACGCCACCCTGGCCAAGCGCGCCGACCTGCACGAAGCCTTCGAACGCCACAACGGCCGCCCGGCCAAGACCTACCCGGCGCGCTTTCCCCTGCTGCGCCTGGACCGCGTCTACCTGCGCAACGCCAGCAGCCACGAACCGAAAATCCTCGGCAACCGACCCTGGACCCACCTCTCGGACCACCTGCCCCTGTCCGTCGAAATCCACCTCTGACACCATGGCTGCGCTGGCCCTGATGAACGCCGAGGAGGGTCTGGAGTATCTCCGCGTTTATGACGGCCAGCGCAGCCTGCGGCAGCGGCTACAGCTGCTCGAGGCTGCGGCGCCAGTCAGGCTTCGGGGCGCAGGATGAGGACCGCCAGGGGCGGCAGGTTGAGCACCAGGGACAGCGCCTGGCCATGGCTGGCGACGTCTTCGGTGAAGGCGCCACCGGAGTTGCCGTAGTTGGAGCCGGCGTAGGTCTCGGCATCGCTGTTGAGCACTTCGCTCCACCGCCCGGCAAAGGGCACGCCAATGCGGTAGGCCTGGCGCGGCACCGGGGTAAAGTTGGCCACCACCAGCAACGGCTTGCCGTCCTTGCTCCAGCGCAACCAGGCATACACGCTGTTGATCGCATCATCGCCAATCAACCACTGAAAGCCCTGGGGCGCATCGTCCTGGTCGTGCAGCGCCGGCTCCTGGCAGTACAGGCGGTTGAGGTCACCCACCAGCTTCTGCACCCCACGGTGCTCCGGGTATTGCAGCAGGTACCAGTCCAGTTGCTGGTCGTGGTTCCACTCGCGCCACTGGCCGAACTCGCAGCCCATGAACAGCAGCTTCTTGCCCGGATGGGCCCACATGAAACTCAGGTAGGCCCGCAGGTTGGCGAATTTCTGCCAGCGGTCGCCCGGCATCTTGTCGATCAGCGAATGCTTGCCGTGCACCACCTCATCGTGGGAAATCGGCAGGATAAAACGCTCGGACCAGGCATACACCAGGCCAAAGCTCAGCTCGTTGTGGTGGTGGGCGCGGTACACCGGGTCCTGCTGGATGTAATGCAGGGAATCGTGCATCCAGCCCATGTTCCACTTGTAGGCAAACCCCAGGCCGCCCTGCTGGGTACTCTGGCTGACCCCGGGCCAGGCGGTGGACTCTTCGGCAATCACCAACGCACCCGGCGCTTCCAGGGCCACCACGTCATTGAGGTGGCGCAGGAAGTCGATCGCTTCCAGGTTTTCCCGGCCGCCGTGGCGGTTCGGCACCCACTCGCCGGCCTTGCGCGAATAGTCGCGGTACAGCATCGAGGCCACGGCATCGACCCGCAGGCCGTCGACATGGAAGTGCTTGAGCCAGTGCAAGGCCGACGCCAGCATGAAGCCGTGGACTTCGGTGCGCCCCAGGTTGTAGATCAGGGTGTCCCAGTCCTGGTGAAAGCCCTCCAGGGGGTTGCCGTATTCGTACAGTGCGGTGCCGTCGAATTGCGCCAGGCCATGGGCATCGGTCGGGAAATGCGCCGGCACCCAGTCCAGGATCACGCCGATATTGGCCTGGTGGCAGGCGTTGACGAAGGCCGCGAAATCATCTGGCGAACCGTAGCGCGCGCTGGGGGCGAACTGCGACAGCGGCTGATACCCCCAGGAGCCGCCAAAGGGGTGCTCCATGATCGGCATCAGCTCGATATGGGTGAAGCCCAGGTCCTGCACATAGGGGATCACCCGCTCAGCCAGTTCATGCCAGTTATATTGGCGGGCGACTTCCCCCAGGTCGTCGACCTCGCACTGCCAGGAGCCGATGTGCAGCTCATAGATCGACAGGGGCGCGTCAGGTCGCTGGCGTTCGCCACGGGCCTGCATCCACTCGCCGTCCTGCCAATCGATGCTCAGCGGCGCGGCGACCCGGGACGCGGTGTCCGGCGGCAGCTGCGTGGCCAGGGCCATGGGGTCGGCCTTGAGCGGCAGGATCGCGTCGGCGCCGAGGATCTCGTACTTGTAGGCCTCGCCCGGTTGCAGGCGCGGGATAAATAACTCCCAGACCCCGGACGGATGGCGCAGGCGCATCGGGTGCCGGCGCCCGTCCCAGACATTGAAATCGCCCACCACCGACACCCGCCGCGCATTCGGCGCCCAGACCGAGAAGCGCACGCCAGCGACGCCGTCCACGGTGGTCAACTGGGCGCCCAGGCACGAGCTGAGGTCGCGGTGGTTGCCTTCAGCGAACAGGTACAGGTCCATCTCCCCCAATAGCGGACCGAAGCTGTAGGGGTCTTCGCTGACCTGCTCGCCGCCGGCCCACTGGATACGCAGCAGGTAATCCAGGGCCTGGGCCAAGTGCCCGACAAACAGCCCCGGCACCGGGCCAGTCTCCAGGCTGCCGAGGACTTCGCCGCCGTCCCGGGCCAGCACCTGCACACTCAGGGCATCGGGCAGGAAGGCGCGGATAAACTGCCCACCGGCCCCGTCATCGTGGGGGCCGAGAATGGAAAATGGATCACGGTGTTCGGCGCGCACCAGCGCTTCGATGTCTTTCGCACTGGGGAGCAACACCGCTTGGGTCCGACCCTGTTCCTTGTTCGAGAAACTCATGACTGCTCTCCACTACTCGCTGTATCGGAAAAGGGTTGCACTGCACTCAACAGCCCGACCAGGCCGCGTAACGGCACGGCCAACCAGCCGGGGCGATTCTCGGCCTCATAGGCCACTTCATAGGCGGCTTTCTCCAGCCCGAACAACAACAGCGAGGCCTCTTCACCGGCGCTGTCCTGCCAGGCATGAGCAAGATTAGCCGTTGCCAACCGATAGGCCTCGACAAACGCCTCGCGCGCCTGAACCAGGTAGCGTTCGGTGACCCGTTGCCGGCTGGCCAGGGCTTGCTCCGAGCTATCCACCCCTTGCACATTCAGCGCCATCGCCGCCGCGTAGTCGAACGAGCGCAGGACGCCGCTCACATCCTTGTACGGGCTGTGCTTGCCACGGCGTTCTTCCAGCGGTCGCGCCGGTTCGCCTTCGAAGTCGATCAGGTAGGCATCGCCCTTGATCACCAGTACCTGGCCCAGGTGCAGGTCGCCATGGACCCGGATGCGCAAACCGCCGATGGCCTGCTTGGCCAGGGTTTGCACATAGGCCAGGATCGCCTTCTTGGCGTGCAGCAATTGACTGACCCGCTGCCGATCGGCAGGTTCCAGGTTATTTTCATGCTGCTTGAGCAATTGCAGGGCCCGCTCGAGCTGAGCGCTGATCTGCTTGCCCCAGGCCTGGGCATCCTTGGCCGTGCTCTTGAGCGGGGCAAAGTCCGGGTTGTCGCTGGGCGCCGCGAGCACCTGGTGCATTTCACCCAGGCGCTGGCCGAGCATGCCGGCGAAGTCCTGCAGTTCACCGAGAGCGTTGTAGTGCTGTTGCTGCTCGGAAATCACCTCGGCCATCTCGTCGCGGATCGCCCGCTCCAGGTTGTTCTGGGTCCATTCCCAGGCATCGCCCTGATTGCTCAGGTAACCCTGGGCGATCATCAGCAGATTGTCCTGGCCCTGCTCGTCGCGGCGGATCACCGAACCCAGCAAGGGTGAAATATGGGCGAAGCCGGCGGCCGTCAGGTAGGCGCCCATTTCCAGTTCCGGGTGCACGCCGGCGGCGACCTTGCGGATCAGCTTGAGCACCAGGCTGCCACCGACAGCGACCGAGCTGTTGGACTGCTCCGCCGACAGGTAGCGCACCTCGGACTCGGCATTCAGGCCCAGGCCCGCCAGCAGTTCGGTGGCCTCGAAGCGAATCTCGCCCTGGGTCGAACTCAGCACCGTATTGGCCTGCAATGCCAGCAGCACGTTGCGCACAAAACTGTCGAGGGCGAAGGCATCGGTGATCAGGCCGACCTGGCGCCCCCGGCGCACACGGGCCAGGGCCAGTTGCTGGGGCAAGGCCGCGCCGAACTGGTCTTCGCCCAGCAGGCCGAAAGGCAGCAGATAACGCCCGACCTGGCCGCCACTGGTGACCTCCAGCTCGCTGAACAGCACCGGATGCTGCGGATCGCCAAAGCGCACGCCATAGGCGATACGCACCCCTTCGATCGCACTGTCCTTGCCGGCGAACCAGCGCCGCTTGGGCAGCCAGGTCGGCAGCGCAGTGTGCTCCAGGGTGGTGCGTGCCGGCTCTTCGAGCAATTCTTCGAGGCGTTTTTTCAGCACCAGGGTGTTGAAGTCCGGCAGGCTTTGCGCCGGTTCCACGTGCCAGCTCGGCATCTGGTTTTCCGCCGCCAGCACGAACCAGTAGAAACCGTACGGCGGCAGGGTCAGCAGG
Source organism: Pseudomonas sp. CF161 (assembly GCF_000416215.1). NCBI lineage: Bacteria > Pseudomonadati > Pseudomonadota > Gammaproteobacteria > Pseudomonadales > Pseudomonadaceae > Pseudomonas > Pseudomonas sp. CF161. The sequence continues at coordinate 231,065 of NZ_ATLP01000125.1, read as the reverse complement.
AAGTTCAGCTGGCCAATGGGTGGGAAGGCATTGCCCCCCAGCATCTCCACCGGAACCATGCCGGCGAACGCCGAGAGGTCCAGCTCGGCGGCCTGGGCACTGCGCGAGACGTTGGCCACGCAGAGGATGATTTCGTGCTTGCCGTCGACCCCGGTGTATTCACGGGTGTAGGCCAGAATCCGCCGGTTGCTCGGCGACAGCATCTTCAAGCTGCCCCGGCCAAAGGCCTTGGACTGCTTGCGCACCGCCAGCATGCGCCGGGTCCAGTTGAGCAGCGAGTGCGGGTCGCCGGCCTGGGTCTCGACGTTGACCGACTGGTAGCCATACAGCGGGTCCTGGATCGCCGGCAGCACCAGGCTCGCCGGGTCGGCGCGGGAGAAGCCGCCGTTGCGGTCGATGGACCATTGCATGGGCGTGCGCACGCCATCGCGGTCGCCGAGGTAAATGTTGTCGCCCATGCCGATCTCATCGCCGTAATACAGGGTCGGTGTGCCCGGCATCGACAGCAGGAGGCTGTTGAGCAGTTCGATGCGCCGACGATCGCGCTCCATCAGCGGCGCCAGGCGCCGGCGGATGCCCAGGTTGATCCGCGCACGCCGGTCGGCGGCGTAGTAGTTCCACAGGTAGTCGCGCTCCTTGTCGGTGACCATCTCCAGGGTCAGCTCATCGTGGTTGCGCAGGAAGATCGCCCACTGGCAGTTGGCGGGAATCTCCGGGGTCTGGCGCAGGATGTCGGTGATCGGGAAGCGATCTTCCTGGGCCAGGGCCATGTACATGCGCGGCATCAGCGGGAAGTGAAAGGCCATGTGGCATTCATCGCCGTCGTCGCCCTTCACATCGCCGAAATACAGCTGGGTGTCTTCCGGCCATTGGTTGGCTTCGGCCAGGAGCATGCGGTCCGGGTAGTTGGCGTCGATCTCGGCACGGATCTGCTTGAGCACCACGTGGGTCTCCGGCAGGTTTTCGTTATTGGTGCCGTCGCGCTCGATCAGGTAAGGGATGGCGTCCAGGCGCAGGCCATCGATGCCCATGTCCAGCCAGTAGCGCATCACCGACAGCACGGCCTTCATCACCTGCGGGTTGTCGAAGTTGAGGTCCGGCTGGTGGGAATAGAAGCGGTGCCAAAAGTACTGCCCGGCGACCGGGTCCCAGGTCCAGTTGGATTTTTCGGTGTCGAGGAAGATGATCCGCGTGCCGTCGTACTTCTGATCGTCATCGGACCAGACGTAGAAGTCCCGGGCCTTGGAGCCCTTCTTGGCCTTGCGCGCACGCTGGAACCAGGGGTGCTGGTCCGAAGTGTGGTTGATCACCAGCTCGGTAATCACCCGCAGCCCGCGCTTGTGGGCCTCGGCGATAAAACGCTTGGCGTCGGCCATGGTTCCGTAGTCGGCGCTGACCCCACGGTATTCGGCAATGTCATAGCCGTCGTCGCGGCGCGGCGACGGGTAGAACGGCAGCAGCCAGATGGTGTTGACCCCCAGCTCCTTGATGTAGTCGAGCTTGGCGATCAGGCCGGGGAAGTCCCCGACGCCGTCGTTGTTGGAGTCGAAATAGGACTTGACGTGCACTTGGTAAATCACCGCGTCCTTGTACCAGAGCGGGTCATTGATAAAGGTGGCTGGTCTGGGCTTCTTCGCCATTGGAAACTCCTGAAAATATGATGGGTCCGGATACTGCGCGAAGGTCGGCAACCTCCCCCTGGCACTGCTTCCGGTGCTCGCGCGGGTTGCGCCAGCACCGGGCAGGCGGGATCAAGGGCTGCTGATGCGCCAGATGCCGAACGGCTGGTGCGGTTCGATGCGCATCCACTGGGTCTTGCCGTACCAGGTCCAGCGGTGGCCGTTCATGAGGTCCTCACCCTGGGTCTGGGCGTCGTCGGGCAGGCCCAGCTCCCAGAGGGGCAATTCGAAATGGGCTTCCTGGGCGTTGAACGGGTCGAGGCTGACCGCCACCAGGATGAAATTGCTGCCATCGGCGCTGCGCTTGCCGAAGTACAGGATGTTGTCGTTCCAGGCGTTGTAGACCGTCAGCCCGAGGTGGCTGTGCAACGCCGGGTTCTGCCGGCGGATGCGGTTGAGCTGGGCGATCTCGGCAATGATGTTGCCCGGCGCGCTGAAGTCCCGGGGGCGGATTTCGTATTTCTCCGAATCCAGGTACTCCTCCTTGCCCGGCACCGGCGCCGCTTCGCACAACTCGAACCCCGAATACATGCCCCACAGGCCCGAGCCCATGGTCGCCAGCACGGCGCGGATCAAGAACCCCGAACGCCCCGACTCATGGAGGAAGGCCGGGTTGATGTCCGGGGTATTGACGAAGAAGTTGGGCCGGAAGCACTCGCGCCACGGCGCCTGGTTGAGCTCGGTGAAATAGGTCGCCAGCTCGCTCTTGGTGTTGCGCCAGGTGAAATAGGTGTAGCTCTGGGAATAACCGACCTTGCCCAGGCGCGCCATCATCGCCGGGGTGGTGAAGGCTTCCGCGAGGAACATCACCTGCGGGTACTGCCCCCGCACATCGGCGATCAACCACTGCCAGAACGGCAGCGGCTTGGTGTGCGGGTTGTCGACGCGGAAGATCTTCACCCCCTCCTCGACCCAGCCGACCACGATGTCCCGCAGCTCCAGCCACAGGCTGGGGATCGCTTCGGCGGCGTAGAAGTCGACGTTGACGATGTCCTGGTATTTCTTCGGCGGGTTCTCGGCGTATTTGATGGTGCCGTCCGGGCGCCAGTTGAACCAGCCCGGGTGCTGCTTGAGCCAGGGGTGGTCCTGGGAACACTGGATGGCAAAATCCAGGGCGATTTCCAGGCCGTGCTCGGCGGCCGCAGCCACCAGGCGCCGGAAGTCCTCGCGCGTGCCGAGCTGGGCGTGGATGGCGTCATGCCCGCCCTCCTCGCTGCCAATGGCATAGGGGCTGCCCGGATCATCGGGGCCGGCGCTCAGGGAATTGTTGCGCCCCTTGCGAAAACTGCGGCCGATAGGGTGGATCGGCGGGAAGTACAGCACGTCAAACCCCATGTCGTGGATCATCGACAAGCGCGAGTGCACGTCGTTAAAGGTGCCATGGCGGCGGGGATCGTCGGTGATCGAGCGCGGAAACAGCTCGTACCAGCTGGCGAACTGGGCCAGGGAACGCTCGACGTCCAGCGGGTACTCGGGGCTCAGGCTGAGGTAGGGCCGGTGATCGGCCTCGGCCATCAGCGCCGCGCTGTCCGCGGCCAGGAACAACTGCACCTGCTCGGTTTCCAGCAGCCCGGACAACCGGTGATGCAACGCGACCAATTGCTCGCGCAACTCGCCGTCGCTGCGTTCGAACGCCAGTTGCACCTGGTTGCGGCCTTCCTGTAACTCCAGGCTGACGGGGATCCCGGCGAGGAATTTCTTCTCCAGCTCGTAGGTGAAGCTGGCGAACTGATCGACCCAGGCTTCAATGCAAAAGCGATACAGGCCCTGGGTCGGCACGCTGAACTGGCCGCCCCAGCCGTTGTTGCCCAGGTCGTCCAGGGCCCGGCTGTTCCAGACCTCATCGCCCTCGGCCCGCCAGCGCACGCGCACCGCCAGTTTGTCGTGACCGTCAGCGAAGACCTTGCTGCGCACGTTGATGGTCTCGCCCTCCACCGCCTTGACCGCAAACTGCCCGCCATCGATCACCGGCTCGGTGTTTTCGATGGCGATTCGTGGCAGCAGCAAGGCCTGTGACAGCGGTAAATGCGGGTTGTAATGCAGCTCAGTCGGTTTATCAGCAGTCATCGAGCATCACCCCTTAACGCCCCGTGGACGCTCCTGTACCTGATGTATCCACACGCGGCCCAGACGGGCGCACTTAAATTCAGAGACTTAAGTTCCGAACCGGGCAGCGCGCTAAAAGTTCAGCCGAATGTGGCGCCGCCGGATGAACTCGGCCGGACGGACGTCGACAACGGCAGGGAATCAATTCGCCTCACGCAGGGTCCACCTCATGAGCCTGTGCAAAGCCAAGCACAAAGGAGGCCAGTGCGATGAATATCCCGATTCCGGCAGAAACCCCCGATCCGAACATCGACCAACCGACCCTGCCCCCCAGCGAACCGCAACCGGTGCCGGAACAGGAGCCGCCCGAAAGCACCCCACCCCCCAAGGGCGATCCGCCCAGCACCATGCCCCCGGTGATTGTCGAGCCCAGGGGGTGAAGCTTAGACAACTGGGGTGAAGATGCTGCAAGGCCCGGGCCGCGTTCGGACGCTGGTCTTGATTGGCGCCGCAGGAACTCTGGAACCGAAACATCTGGAATATCTGCGGCGGTGTTGAGGGCCAGCGCAGCCTCGTGCCTGGGCAGCGGCTCCGGGTTCAGTCTTTTTCCAATAGGCGCACGATGCGCGGCATCAGGCTGAACACCCCCAGGGCCAGCAAGGTGCTGAGCACGGCGGTGGCCTCGCGCCCCAGGCCCGCAGCGACCCCGATGGCTGCGGTCATCCACAGCCCGGCGGCGGTGGTCAGGCCCTTGACGTGCTGTTCATCGCCGTCTTCCCGGCCTTTGAGAATGGTCCCGGCACCGAGAAAACCGATGCCGGCGATCACCCCCTGCACCACCCGGCTCATGGCATCGGCCTGGGACCCGGACATCTGCGGCACCAGCACAAACAGCGCAGCGCCCAGGGCCACCAGCATATGGGTGCGTACTCCGGCGGCCTTGCCCTTGTGCTCGCGCTCGAAACCGAGGATCCCGCCCAGGGTCGCCGCGATCAGCAGGCGCACGGTGATTTGTGTCAGCTGCCTGGCATCGCCGATATCGGCGAACTCGGCCTGCAAGGTTACCCAGACTTCATGCCACCAGGCGTTCATGGTTCGATCCTTGTGTGGGGACTTGTGTGGGAGCTTATGTGGAAAGCCGCGACTTGCGGCACCTGAACGCCAACGCAGCCCTCGACCAAGGATGGACAGCGGCCCGGGGCAAAAAGTGCGGTGCAGTTGCAGCGCCAGCCGCCCCCGCCATGACCATTAATCGGTTGCACAGAACCATGCCCGGTTGCCGCGCCCTAACCTGTATCACCCCTGAAAAAGGACCGGCGCCATGAGCCTGCGTATCGAAAACCAGATCTGTTACATCGACACCGACGAAGTCCGCGGCCAATGGCCCGCCAACGAAGTGACCATCATCACCGACAGTGAGAAATCCATGTCCGCCGTCGAGCTGCAAGGCCAGCGCGTGTACATCACCGAAGCAGAAGCCGACGCATTGACCGTAGCAGGCGCTACCGACGGCCGTAAGCACCTGAAGGCCAGCGACAGTGAGTCGGTGATTTGACTGACCTGGATCACGGACAAGCGCCGACGCCTGCGTTAGGGCTCGGCGCCACGCGCCAGCGGGAGTTTGCCAGGGTGCAGCAAGTTGTCGCAGGCAGCCCGTCAAGGCGCATCTGATCCGCTTTTTAATGCAATAGCTGAGTCTGTTATGCAAACAGATCGATGGTCATAGTGCACCGGCCTGATGGAGGCTGATGAGCGAAAGACCATGAGCGATAGAATCCCCGTCCGATTAGTAGAAACATTCGAGCCTTCACGCCCAAAGATGAAGGCCAAATCCAGCGACAACCAGATTCACACCCGCAGCTTCAGCGGCTTGTTCCGAACCTTGCGCGTGACCGGCGCCGGCTTTCTGTTCCTGGCGTTTTTCGGCACGGTCTGGCTCAACTGGGGCGGCCGCCAGGCGGTGCTCTGGGACCTTTCCGAAAGCAAGTTCCACATCTTCGGCGCGACCTTCTGGCCCCAGGATTTCATCCTGTTGTCGGCGTTGCTGATCATCTGCGCCTTCGGCCTGTTCGCGATCACCGTGTTCGCCGGGCGGGTCTGGTGCGGCTACACCTGCCCCCAGAGCTCCTTTACCTGGCTGTTCATGTGGTGCGAAAAGGTCACCGAAGGCGAGCGCAACCAGCGGATCAAGCTGCAAGCAGCACCCTGGGGGCCGAACAAACTGGCCCGGCGCGCGGCCAAGCACACCCTGTGGCTGGGCATCAGCGTGATGACCGGGCTGACCTTCGTCGGTTACTTCACCCCGATCCGGCCCCTGGCCCAAGAGCTGCTGACCTTGCAGATCGGCGGCGTCAGCCTGTTCTGGGTGCTGTTCTTCACTGGCGCCACCTACATCAACGCCGGCTGGCTGCGTGAAGCGGTGTGCATGCACATGTGCCCGTATGCACGCTTCCAGAGCGTGATGTTCGACAAGGACACCCTGACCATCTCCTACGACGTGGCCCGTGGCGAAAACCGTGGTCCGCGCAAGCGTGACGTCAAGCCGGCGGACGTTGGCCTCGGCGACTGCATCGACTGCCACTTGTGCGTGCAGGTGTGCCCGACCGGCATCGACATCCGCGACGGCCTGCAAATGGAATGCATCGGCTGCGCGGCCTGTATCGACGCCTGCGACTCGATCATGGACAAGATGAATTACCCCCGCGGCCTGATCAAATACACCTCGGAGCATCAGTTGCAGGGCGGCAAGACCCACCTGCTGCGACCGCGCCTGATCGGTTACTGCGCGGTGTTGCTGATCATGATCGGCGCCCTGGCCCTGGCCCTGGTGGAACGGCCGATGGTGTCCCTGGACGTGAGCAAGGACCGTGGCCTGTTCCGCGAGAACAGCGAAGGCCAGATCGAGAACATCTACAGCCTCAAGGTCATCAACAAGACCCAGCAGCGCCAGGACTACCGCGTCGAGCTGGTGGACGGCGACGGCTTCAAGCTGCAAGGCAAGACCGAGTTCAGCCTGGCGCCCGGGGAAATCACCGACTTCCCGGTGTCCGTGGCCATGATCAGCGACAAGCCGCAAAGCAGCTCGCAGAGCATCGGTTTCAAAGTCAGCGACACTGACCAGCCCGAGGTCTACAGCGTGGCCAAAAGCCGTTTTGTGGCGCCATTGAATCGCTGAGCCTTAAGATGCGGTGCTTTTGTTGACCAAGCGATCCTCTGTGGCGAGGGAGCCTGCTCCCTCGCCACACCTGCACTCCGAATTCAGTCCATCGCGGGATACCGATGAAACGCTACGAAAAATTTGCCGAGGACATCGCCGAACTGATCCGTTCCGGCGTCCTGGGCCCCGGCCAGCGCGTGCCATCGGTGCGCTACGCCAGCCAGACCTACGGGGTCAGCCCGTCCACGGTATTCCAGGCCTATTACCTGCTTGAACGCCGCGGGCTGATTCGCGCCCGGCCGCGTTCCGGCTACTTCGTCAACACCCATGCGCCAAGCCCGTTCTCGGAGCCGGTGATCAGCAGCCAGGTCAGCGAGTCCACCGAAGTCGACGTCAGTGAACTGGTGTTCTCGGTGCTGGACTCGATCAAGGACCCGACCACCGTGCCCTTCGGCTCGGCCTTCCCCAGCCCGACCCTGTTCCCCCTGCAACGCCTGGCCCGCTCCCTGGCCAGCGCCAGCCGCGAGATGGACCCGCGCATGGTGGTCACCGACATGTCCCCGGGCAACCCGCAACTGCGGCGCCAGATCGCCCTGCGCTACATGGTCGGCGGGCTGATGCTGCCCATGGAAGAACTGCTGATCACCAACGGCGCCCTGGAGGCCCTGAACCTGTGCCTGCAGGCCGTGACCGAACCCGGCGACCTGGTGGCGATCGAGGCCCCGGCCTTCTATGCCAGCCTGCAGGTGCTGGAGCGGCTCAAGCTCAAGGCCGTGGAAATCCCCGTGCACCCACGGGACGGGATCGACCTCGGGGTGCTGGCCCAGACCCTGGAGCGTCATCCGATCAAGGCCTGCTGGTGCATGACCAGCTTCCAGAACCCCATGGGCGCGACCATGCCCGAGGCCAAGAAACAGGAACTGGTGGAGTTGCTGCGCGTGCACCAGGTGCCGCTGATCGAGGACGACGTCTACGCCGAACTGTATTACGGCCAGCAGGCGCCGAAACCGGCCAAGGCCTTCGACACCGAAGGCCTGGTGATGCACTGCGGCTCCTTCGCCAAAAGCCTGGCCCCCGGCTACCGCATCGGCTGGGTCGCCGCCGGGCGCTACGCGCAGAAGATCGAACGGCTGAAACTCATGACCTCGCTGTGCGCCTCGATGCCGGCCCAGGCCGCCATCGCCGACTACCTGCAACACGGAGGTTATGACCGGCACCTGCGCAAACTGCGCTACGCCCTGGAAGAACAGCAAAGCGCCATGCTCGCGGCCATTGCCCGCTACTTCCCGGCCCAGACCCGGGTCAGCCAGCCGGCCGGTGGCTACTTCCTGTGGCTGGAGCTGCCGCCGCAAATGGACTCGCTGAAACTGTTCCAGATGGCCCTGGCCCAAGGCATCAGCATCGCCCCGGGGCCGATCTTTTCGCCGACCCAGCGCTTCAGGAACTGCATCCGCCTGAACTACGGCAGCCCATGGGACGAAGCCATGGAACGGGCCATGGAAACCCTGGGGCGGATTGTCCGTTCGTTCTGAATCGGGCCTTGCAGCCCGGGGGCAATTGCGGCAGCATCCGCCCTCGAATTTTTCCAGGGATGGGCCGCGCCATGGGCGAAGACCTCGACGATGAGTCGCTGATCGACTATCAGGACGCCAAGGACCAGTTGATCAAGGCCATCTACCGTGGGCGGCTGCCGCTGCTGACCCAGGAGCTCAACGCCTACGACACGGTGCAGGCGATCCTTGAGCTGGAAGCGGTGCGTTTTGCCGACGACGAGGAAGACGCGTTCTTCGACCTGGCCTTGTCCCTGGTGGGCTGGATCCCCGGCCCGGGCCAGGACCTCAAGCTGATCCTGCGTGCCATCAACCGCGCGCCGCAACGCCATGCCCGCAGCCTGTTCGACCTGATCCGCTATAGCCTCGAAGCCTGCCGCATCAAGACCAGCCCGGAGCAGTTGCTGGAGAAGACCCTCGACGCGCAACGCCTGAGGGACGACATGCTGCTGGTGCAGCAGGTGGTGGAACAGTCCCGGCACTTCCTCGGGCTGACCCCGCAGCAACAGGCCCTGGTCCGCCATAACCTCAATGAAGCCACGGGCCACAGCGGGTTTCTGATCCAGACCCTGCAGGAGCGCATCGACCCCTGGGTCGCCATGCAGCGCAACAGCTCGGGGGCCGATACCGGCAGCCAGGAGCCGGCGCGATTCCTCAAGCCCCAGTCGCGACAACACCCCGGCGGCCTGCCGGGGGCCGGGGCCAACGATGGCGCCAAGACCACCCAGAGCCTCCATCAAGGCAGCCAGGGCAGCGGCCATTGGCTGGAACTGAACCTGCACTACGGCAACCTGGAACCGGTGTCCGGCGCGGCGTACCGGGTGATTTTCAGCGATGGCTCGGAGCGCCAGGGCAGCCTCGACGACGAAGGCTTCGCCCGCCTCGAAGACGTGCCCTTCGGCCCGGCCAAGGTGTATTACGGCGAAGACCCGCGGCCCTATCACCGCCTGCCGTTGCAGATCGTGGAAGGCGATGTCGAACAGTTGCGAGACGAACTCGACGAGTTGGGCCTGGACCTCGACGAAACGGACCTGGCGCAGCTGTTCGAAGAAACCTCAGGCCGCCGGGCCCCCTTTACCCCGCTGATCTTTGAATGAGCCTGGAGCGCCCATGAACAGACGACAGGTTTTTCTCAGCCAACAGCAGTACCACGACCTGCGCCACAGCCTGGCAGGCACCGAGCAGATGCTGCTGGCGCACCCGATGCCGGCGGATACGGGCAAACAGGGCCCACAGCTGGACGCCCTGGAAATTCAGAGCGCAACCCTGAACGCGCTGATTCTCGAGTACACCGCCGGGGCCGATATCGCCTCCCTGGCCGGGCGCCTGGACCGCTTGATCCTTGATTACGAGCGCCATCAGCAGGCCCTCGGCGACTGGCTGCAGGCACCGGACATCGCGCCCCTGGACATCGAGTCCGTGGTGCACGAGTTCGAGGAATATGTGCAAGTCATCAGCCTGTGCATCCTGCTCCAGCGCAGCGACCTGCTGCCGCGTTTCGTCGCGCTGTTCGACCGCGCCGGCTATCACGGCGAAGACACCCTGGTGGAAGACCTGCTCAAGCCGTTCCTGGCCGAGCGCCTGGACCTGGACGAGTGGTACCACGAACTGTATACGCCGCTGATCAAGGCCATCTATGCCGAGGACCGCGCCGAAGCCGCCGAACTGCTGGAGGAATACTGCAACCAGTGGTACCCCGCCTTCACCCAAGCGCCCTGGTTCGACAGCCATCAGCAGGTCGATGACAGCGAATATGTCGGTTACTGGGCCTTCGAGGCGGCCGCCATCGCCTACCTCTATGACCTGGACGACAGCCGGGTCAGGCACCTGATTTACCCACGGGACCTGGTGCAATACGCACGGCGTTTCAGCCCGCCGCCGATCCCCTCGCCCGCGGACCACGACTGACCCCCATCGTCCTCATCAGGTTATGAATTGCCCATGAAATCCTTGATCAAACCCTTGCTGGTCGCCGCATTGGCGGCTGCCCTGTGCAAACTACTGATGAGCCTGGTCGTGCCCTACGCATTGATGCTGCTGATCCCCGACAGTTGGAGCGGCAGCTGGATGTTCGAGAGCAACCTGCTGGTCTCGGGCTTTATTACAGGGCTGGTGGTGGTGCGCGTGTTGCCTGCGCAGCGCTACTCCGTGATACCGATGCTGATCCTGATATTCGCGCTGCTGGTCATCGGTGGTTATGCACTCAACCGCTGCAGCGGCGCGCAAGTGGCGGCGATCGACCAGCTGGCGAACCAGACCTGGACCGACATTGGCAACCCTGATGCCGTGGCGCCGCCCCAGGTGGCGGTAGACCTGAGCGCCGCGCCGGGCGTGACCCAGGAGGGCCAGGGCTTCAGCTACAGCTGCGTGCGCCCTGGTGAAACCCTGGACTACTTCCTGAGCCTGCACATGATGTACGGCGTCAGCCTGCTGGGCCTGCTCCTGGCCTTGCTGCTGAGCCACCGCAGCCGCAGGCCGCGCCAGGGCTGAAGCGACCTGCCGGTGGCGAGGGAGCGGGCACCCGCTGCGCTGTGCAGCGGCGCCAGGCGCGCCCGTCGCCAGCCAGGCTCAAGCGCGAATCAACGGCCGCCAGCCAGGTCGATGATGCTGCCGGTGGAGTACGAGGCCTTGTCCGACAGCAGCCAGATAATCGCCTCGGCCACTTCATCGGGGCGCCCGCCGCGGCCCATGGGGATCGCGCTTTCGAGCTTGCTGACACGGTCGGCGTCGCCGCTCAGGGCGTGGAAGTCGGTGAAGATATAACCCGGACGCACCGCGTTGACCCGGATCCCCTCCCCGGCCACTTCCTTGGACAGGCCCAGGGTGAAGGTGTCCAGCGCACCCTTGGACGAGGCGTAGTCGATGTATTCGTTGGGCGAACCCAGGCGCGCCGCTGCCGACGACACATTGACGATACTGCCGCCCTGCCCGCCATGGCGTGGCGACATGCGCAGCACCGCCTGCTTGGCGCACAGCATGGGCGCCAGGACATTGGTCTTGAGGACTTTGAGAATGCGGAACTCGGACATCTCGTCGAGACGGGATTTGTGGCCCACGGTCCCGGCATTGTTGACCAGGGCGGTCACCCGTCCCAGTTCGGCGTCGACCCGGTTGAACAGGCTGATCACCTCGTCCTCGATGCTCACATCGGCGCGGACCGCAATGGCCTGGGCCCCCAGCGCGCGCACTTGCTCCAGCACCGCGAGCGCCGCTTGTTCGTCGGCCTGGTAATTGATGCAGATCCGATAGCCCTGCTGCGCGGCGAGCACCGCCGTGGCAGCGCCAATCCCGCGTCCGCCGCCCGTGATGACGATGACTTTATCCATACTGCCAATCCCCTTGCTGATCCTTTAAACCCGGGCAATTAAACACCCTGCGCGCAGCGATGAAAACTGCTTTGCCCAGTGCATGCCTGGTCCTCTCCAACCCTGCAATCCTTCCCGACACCTCGGCGCCACCTGTAGCCGCTGCCGCAGGCTGCGCTGGCCCGGCGCTACACCGCAATCCTCCCAGACATACCCCGGCGCCCAACCCGGCCGGCGCAGCCTCGCGCCTCGGCAGCGGCTACGGGTTCTGTGTTTGCTCGGCGAGCTGGATGTCTTGCATAAAACGTTCGGCGGGCAGTGGGTGGCCCAGGAAATACCCTTGCAGCGAATCACAGCCCAATTGGGTCAGGAAGCTCTGCTGGACACCGGTTTCCACGCCCTCGGCGACGATGCGCAATCCCAGGGCCTGGCCCAGGGCGACGATGGCCGAGACAATTGCCGCGTCATCGCTGTCGTGCTCCAGGTCGCGAACGAAACCGCGGTCGATTTTAAGCTCGTTGGCCGGTAACCGCTTGAGGTACATCAGGCTGGAGTAACCGGTGCCGAAATCATCGATGGACAGGTCCACCCCCATGTCCGACAGCTGCTGCAGCACCGTCATGCTCGCATCGGCATCGCTCATGGCCGTGGTTTCGGTGATTTCCAGGGTCAGGCTGTTGGCCGGCAGCTCATAGCGGGCCAAGGCACCGGCGACACTCTTGACCAACCCGGCATGACAGAACTGCAACGCCGACAGGTTCACCGCGATACGCCAGCCGGTGTAGCCCTGCACATACCACTCGCGCATCTGCCGGCACGCTTCATTGAGCACCCAGTCGCCAATGGGAATGATCAGCCCGGTCTTTTCCGCCAACTCGATGAACTTGTCCGGCAACAGCAGCCCCTGTTGCGGGTGGTTCCAGCGCAACAGCGCCTCGGCACCGACCGGCAAGCCGTTCACGGCGTCGAATTTGGGCTGGTAGTGCAGGCTGAACTGCTGTTGATCCAGGGCGTTGCGCAAATCCTGCAACAGTTGCAGTTGTCGGCGCGCGTTGGTGTTCATCGAGGCATCGAAGAAGCTGTAGCCATTTTTACCGGCGCCTTTGGCGTGGTACATCGCGGCGTCGGCGTTCATCAGCAGTTCCTGGGCGTTCTGGCCGTTACCCGGGTACACCGCAATGCCGATGCTGGCGGAGATCTGCAGGTCGTGGTCGGCCACCCGGAACACCCGGGAAATCAGCCCGACCTGGCGTGCAGCCACGCGCATGGCGTCATCGGGCTCGGCCAGTTGCACCAGCAGCACGAACTCATCGCCACCGATCCGCGCCAGGGTGTCTTCGTTGCGCAAGTCCTCGCGCAAACGCTGGGCCACCTCCCGCAGCAGCTGGTCGCCCATATGGTGGCCGAAGGCATCGTTGACCGGCTTGAAGCCGTCCAGGTCGATAAACATCAGGGCGAAGCAGCCGCCCTGGCGCGTCACCCGGTGCATGGCCTGGTCGATCCGGTCGGCCAGCAGGATCCGGTTTGGCAGGCTGGTCAGGGTGTCGTGCAGGGCCAGTTGAGTCAGTTCGCGGTTGGCCTCGGTCAGCGATTCGGCCAGGATCGCCGTGCGTGCTTCCAGGCGCGCATCGAGCACCGAGGTCAGCAAGGCAATGATCAGCACCGCCAGGGTGGTGATCAGCACCAGGTTATCCAGGCCCTTGCCGTTCAGGCCGTTGCCCAGGGCGCCGCAGAAACTGCCATCGGCAAACTGCGCGGCGGCCATGCCGGTGTAGTGCATGCCGACAATCGCAATGCCCATGATCACCGCCGCGCCGGCCCGTACCAGGCGCACGTGGGGGGTATTGCGGCGCAGGCGGAAGGCGATCCACAAGGCCGCGGCCGATGCGCCCACGGCAATCAGCAGGGAAGCACTGAACAGCGTCGGATCGTAGTCGATGCCCGGCTGCATGCGCATCGCCGCCATCCCGGTGTAGTGCATGCCGCTGATCCCGGCCCCCATCACCAGCGCACCAAAACCCAACTGCCAGAACGGCAGGCGCGCCTGGCTCACCAGCCACAGGGCAAAACCGCAGGACAGGATGGAAATCAGCAGCGACAAGCCGGTGATCGACAGGTCGTAGCCCAGCTCGATCGGCAACTCAAAGGCCAACATGCCGATAAAGTGCATCGACCACACGCCCACGCCCATGGCCAACGCGCCGCCGGCCATCCACAACTGCGCCGCCAGGCCACGGGTAGTGGCAATACGCCCTGTGAGATCCAGGGCGGTATAGGACGCAAGAATCGCCACAAACAGCGAAATGACGACCAGCGCGGGAGAGTAGGAACCAATGAGCATCAAGGGTCTCGCAGCCGTTAAGCCTGGGGCCAGGCTCGGTGGGCAAAGCGGCAGATTGTACTGATTGCACGGCAGAACGCACTCACAAAGTGAGCAGAACGCCATTAGTCAGACGGAAGACTTTATTCAGGCCCGGCATGCCCTTACGCGCCCTGTGGGCATGCCGCGAAATCGGCCGTTGCGCCCGCGAAAACCACCGAGTACAGCTGTAGCCGCTGCCGCCAGGCTCGGGCTGCGTTCGGACGCTGGGCCGGATGGGCGCTGGGGAGTGTCAGGAGGAGTTTTTTTGGATTTTAGGGACAGCGCAGCCTGCGGCAGCGACTACAGGGGCGCCGTGGGGTTTCAGGGCTTTGGCTCGCTGGCTTGCAACTGGCCGTCCCAGCCGCCGCCCAGGGCGGCGATCAGTTGGACGCTGGCCACCAGGCGGCTTTGCAGCAGGTTCAGCACGTTGCGTTCGTTGCTCAGGGCCGTGGCCTGGACCGAGACCACGTCGAGGTAGGCGATCAACCCGGCCTTGTATTGGTTTTCGGTCAGGCGCTGGGATTCCCGGGCCGCGTCGAGGGCTTGCTGGCGCACGGCGCTCTCGTCTTCCAGAACCTTGAGCTGCACCAGGTAGTTTTCCACCTCGCGGAACCCGTCGAGCACGGTTTGCCGGTACTTGGCCACGGTCTGGTCGTACACCGCCTCGGTGCGGTCGACTTCCGCCGAGCGCTGGCCACCGTCGAACAGGGTCATCGCCAGCTTGGGCCCCACCGACCAGAAGCGGTTGGGCAGGCTGATCCAGTCGGCATAGGTGCTGCTGCTGTAGCCGCCCGCCAGGCTCAGGGTCAGGTCCGGGTAATACGCCGCCTTGGCCACGCCGATATTGGCGTTGGCCGCGATCACCGAGCGCTCGGCCGAAGCAATGTCCGGGCGCCGCTCCAGCAACTGCGACGGCAGGCTCAGGGGCACCTGGGGCAAGGCCGGAATGCTCTGGGTCTCAGCCAGGCTGAACCCGGCCGGAGGTTGGCCGATCAACACCGCAATCGCGTTTTCCAGCTGGGCGCGCTGCCAGATCAGGTCGATCAGGTCGGCCTGGGTGCTTTTAAGCTGGGTCTGGGCCTGGGCCACCGCGTCCTTGCCGGACACCCCGGCGCGGTACTGGTTCTCGGTCATGGTCAGGGAACGCTGGTACGCCGCCACCGTGGCGTCGAGCAAACGCTTCTGCTCGTCGATCACCCGCAGTTGCAGGTAGTTCTGCACCAGTTCCGACTGCTGGCTCAGGCGCATGGCCGCCAGATCGGCAAAGCTGGCCTCGGCGCTGGCTTCGTTGGCTTCCAGGCCACGGCGCAGTTTGCCCCACACATCCGCTTCCCAACTCACGCCCAACTGGCTGTTGTAGGTATCGCGGATGCCGCTGGAGGAACTGCTTAACCCCGAACTGCTGCTGCCGGTGCCCTGGCTGGCGCGGGTCTTGCCAGCGCTCAGGTCCACCGACGGGAACAACGAACCCCGTGCGCTGCGCACCAGGGCCTGGGCCTGGCGGTACTGGGCTTCGGACTGGGCCACGGTCTGGTTGGCGCTGTTCAGCGATTCCACCAGCCCATTGAGTTGCGCGTCGCCATACAGCTCCCACCAGGCGCCACGGGCCAGGGCATCGCTGGGGTTGGCCTGGCGCCAGCCCTCGGCCTGCTTGTACTGCGCCGGCTCAGCCACTGGCGGGCGCTGATAATCCGGGCCGATGGCGCAGGCACTGAGCAGCGCCAGACTCAGGCTCAGGCTCAACAGGCGCGAGCCACGAGCCAGGGCCAGGCGCTGGGCGGAGCGCACAAGAGAGTTGCGAGGCGAACAATCAGTCATAGCGGCGTTTCCAGAGCGGCATCGGTACGTATTCCACGCCAGTGGTTGAATTTATGGCGCAGTTTATCGAGATACAGGTAAACCACCGGGGTGGTGTAAAGGGTCAGCACCTGGCTGAAGATCAGCCCGCCAATAATGGTCAGGCCCAGGGGTTGGCGCATTTCCGCGCCTTCGGCGGTGCTCAGCAGCAACGGCACGGCACCGAGGATCGCGGCCAGGGTGGTCATCAGGATCGGTCGCAGGCGCAGCAGGCAGGCACTGCGGATCGACTCCAGTGGCGCCAGGCCCTGGTGGCGCTCCAGTTGCAGCGCCAGGTCGATCATCAGGATCGCGTTCTTTTTCACCACCCCGATCAGCAGGAACAGGCCCAGCAGCGAGATCAGGCTGAACTCGCCCCCCAGCAGGTAGATCGAGAGCAAGGCCCCGACCCCGGCCGAGGGCAAGGTCGAGAGAATGGTCAGCGGGTGGATGTAGCTTTCATACAACACGCCCAACACCAGGTACACCGCCAGCAGCGCGCCGAGGATCATGAACGGCTGACTCTTCTGGGTCGCGGCGAAGGCGTCGGCGGTGCCGGCCATCTTGACGATCACGTCTTCCGGCATGCCGAGCTTGGCGATGGCCCGTTCGATGGCCGCCGTGCCCTGCTCCACCGTCACCCCTTCGGCCATGTCGAAGGAAATGCTTTCCGAGGCGAACTGGCCCTCGTGGCTGACGCGGTCGTCTTCCAGGCTGTTTTCATAATGGGCGATGGTCGACAGCGGAATCCGCGCGCCAGCGCTGGTGATGACCTGCACCTGGTTCAGGGTGATCGGGTCCTGGGCGTATTTCGGGTTGACCTCCATCACCACCTGGTACTGGTTCAGGCTGTCATAGATGGTGGAGATCTGCCGCTGGCTGTAGGCGTTGTTCAGCACCGAGGTGACCATGTCCATGTCCACCCCCAGGCGCTTGGCCTGGTCGCGGTCGACCACCAGGGTCACCTGTTGCGCGCCACGGCCTTCGCGGGCATCGATGGCGGTCAGCTCCGGCAGGGCCTTGAGCGCGGTCACCACCTTCGGGTACCACTCGCGCAGCGATCCCAGGTCGCCGCTTTGCAGGATGTACGAGTACTGCGAGGTGGTCTGCTCGCGGCCACCGCCGAACTGCAGGTCCTGGTCGGCCATCAGCATCAGCTGGGCACCGGCGACCTTGGGCATTTCCTTGCGCATGCGCTCGATGACCTTCTGCGCGGAAATATTGCGTTCCTTGATCGGTTTCAGGCGCACCAGCATAAAGGCGTTGTTGGTGCCGTTGCTGCCGCCGATAAAGCCGGCCACGCTTTCCACCGCCGGGTCCTTGAGCACCGCGCGGCGGAAGATTTCCATCTTCGGTTGCATCACGCTGAACGACAGGCCGTCGTCGCCGCGCACAAAACCGATCAGTTGCCCGGTGTCCTGCTGCGGCAGGAAGGTCTTGGGCACCACCACATACAGCGCCACATTGACACCGATGGTCAGCAGCAGGCTGAGCAGGGTCAGGCGCCGGTGGCGCAGTACCCAGTCCAGGCTGGTGGCGTACTTCTCGGTCATCCACTCGTTGCTGCGCTGGCTCCAGCGTTGCAGGCGGTTTTCCTGGCCCGGGACATGGGGTTTGAGCCAGCGCGCGCACAGCATCGGGGTCAGGGTCAGGGACACCACCAGCGACACCACAATGGAGGCCGCCAGGGTGATAGAGAATTCGCGGAACAGGCTCTCGATGATCCCGCCCATAAACAGGATCGACAGGAACACCGCCACCAGCGACACGTTCATCGAGAGCAAGGTGAAACCCACTTCCTTGGCCCCCAGGTACGCCGCCTTCATCGGCGCGATGCCCTCGTCGATATGCCGGGAAATGTTCTCCAGGACCACGATGGCATCGTCCACCACCAGCCCGGTGGCGAGGATCAGCGCCATCAGCGACAGGTTGTTCAGGGAAAACCCGTACAGGTACATGATGGCGAAGGTGCCCACCAGCGACACTGGCACCGCCAGGGTCGGGATCAGCGAGGCGCGGAAATTGCCGAGGAACAGGAACACCACCAGGATCACCAGGGCCACGGCGATCAGCAGGGTCATCTCCGCCTCGTGCAGGGTGGCCTTGATCACCGGCGAGCGGTCCATGGCCAGGTTGAGCTTGACGCTGGCCGGCAGCACCGCCTGCAACGCCGGCAACTGGGCCTTGATCTCGTTCACCGTCTCGATGATGTTGGCCCCGGCCTGGCGGTTGATCACCAGCAGCACCGCCGCGTCGTCATTGAAGAAGCCGCTGTTGTAGCGGTCCTCGACGCCATCGCTGACCTTGGCCACGTCCTTGAGGCGCAGGGCCGCGCCGTCCTTGTAGTGGATGATCAGCGGTTCGTAGTCCTTGGCCTTTTCCAGCTGGTCGTTGGCCTGGATCTGCCACAGCCGCTGATCGTCTTCCACCGAACCCTTGGGCCGGCGCTGGTTGGCATTGGCGATGGCATTGCGCACATCGTCCAGGGCCACGCCGTACTGGTTGAGCAACTGCGGTTCGAGCTCGATCCGCACCGCCGGCAGCGAGCTGCCACCGATCTGCACCTCCCCCACACCCGGCACCTGGGACAGGCTTTGCGAAAGGATGGTCGAGGCCAGGTCGTAGAGCTGGCCCTTCTGCAACACGTCGGAGGTCAGCGACAGCACCATGATCGGCGCCTGGGACGGGTTGACCTTCTTATAGGTGGGCATGCTGCGCATGCCGCTGGGCAGCAGGTTGCGCGAGGCGTTGATCGCCGCCTGCACTTCCCGCGCGGCGCCGTTGATGTCGCGGTCCAGGTCGAACTGCAAAATCACCCGGGTCGACCCCTGGCTCGAACGGCTGCTCATGGTATTGACCCCGGCAATCGCCCCGAACGAGCGCTCCAGGGGCGTGGCCACGGTGGACGCCATCACCTCGGGGCTGGCCCCGGGCAGGCTGGCCTGCACCACAATCACCGGGAAATCCATCTGCGGCAACGGCGCCACCGGCAGCAGGCCGAAAGAAACGCCGCCCAGCAACATGATCGCCAAACTCAGGAGCATGGTTGCCACGGGACGTTTGATGAACGGTCCGGAGAGGTTCATGGGCGGCAGCTCCGAGCTTCAAGCGGCAAGCTGCAAGAGACAAGCGCGATCGGCGCACGCTGTTGCTGCTGCTTTTGATTCAACGTGCGGCTTGCGGCTTGCAACTGGCCGCTGCGCCGCTTCATACGCCCTGCTCCTGGACGACTTCGCGCTTGCCGAAGCGGCGCCCCAACCGATCGAAGTACAGGTAGATAACCGGCGTCGTGAACAGCGTCAGCACCTGACTGACCAACAACCCGCCGACCATCACCAGGCCCAGGGGCTGGCGCAGTTCGGCGCCGGAACCGGTGGCCAGCATCAGCGGCACGGCACCGAACAGGGCCGCCAGGGTGGTCATCAGGATCGGCCGGAAACGCAGCAGCGCCGCCTGGTAGATGGCCTGCTCCGGCGCCATGCCCTGGTGGCGTTCGGCGTCGAGGGCGAAGTCGATCATCATGATCGCGTTCTTCTTGACGATACCGATCAGCAGGATGATGCCGATGATGGCGATCATCCCCAGGTCATTGCCGCTGAGGATCAGCGCGAGCAAGGCGCCGACCGCCGCCGAAGGCAGGGTCGAGAGGATGGTGATCGGGTGGATGTAGCTCTCGTAGAGCACGCCGAGCACGATGTACATGGTCACCACCGCCGCCAGGATCAGCAGCAAGGTGCTCGACAGCGAGGCCTGGAACGCTTCGGCCGCGCCCTGGAACTGGGTCTGCACCCCCACCGGCATGCCGATGTCCTTCTGGACCTGCTCGATGATGTCGACCGCCTGGCCCAGGGCCACGCCCGGTGCCAGGTTGAACGACATCATCACCGCCGGGAACTGGCCGATGTGGGCAATCGCCAACTGCGCCTGGCGCTCTTCGACGTGGGCCAGGCTCGACAGCCGGACCTGGCCGCCGTCGGTGGTCTTGACGTGGATCTGCTCCAGGGCCTGGGGCCCGATGCTCTCCCCGGCCTGGGCCTGAAGCACCACGCGATACTGGCTGGCCTGGGTGTAGATGGTGGAGATCTGGCGCTGGCCGAAGGCGTCATACAGCGCGTCGGTGATGTTCGACACCGAGACCCCGACCCGCGAGGCAGCGTCGCGATCGATCACCAGGAACACCTGCAAGCCCTTGTCCTGCAGGTCGCTGGCGACATCGGTGAGTTCCGGGCGCTGGGCCAGGGCTTCCACCAGGCGCTGGCTCCAGAGGCTGAGCAGCTCCGCGTCCGGCGACGACATACTGAATTGATACTGGGTGCGGCTGACCCGGTCTTCGATGGTCAGGTCCTGCACCGGCTGCATGAACAGGCGGATGCCGATCAGCTTGTCGACCTGGGGCTGGATCCGCGCGATCACTTCACTGGCGCTCAGGTCCCGCTCGCTGTGGGGCTTGAGGTTGATCAGCAGGCGGCCGCTGTTGAGGGTGGCGTTGTCGCCATCGACCCCGATGTAGGACGACAGGCTCTGCACCGCAGGGTCTTCGAGGATGATCTTGGCCAGCTCCTGCTGGCGCTGGCTCATGGCGGCGAAGGACACCGACTGCGGCGCCTCGGAAATACCCTGGATGACCCCGGTGTCCTGCACCGGGAAGAAGCCCTTGGGCACCACCAGGTACAACAGTACCGTCAGGCCCAGGGTGCCGATGGCCACCAGCAGGGTCAGGAACTGGTGCTTGAGCACCCATTGCAATTTGCGCCCGTAGCTTTCGATCAGCCAGTCGATCCAGGCGCCACTGGCGCGGTAGAAGCGGCCCTGCTCTTGTTCCTTGGGCTCACGCTTGAGCAGCCGTGCGCACATCATCGGGGTCAGGGTCAGGGACACCACCAGGGAAATCAGGATCGCCACCGCCAGGGTGATGGCGAACTCACGGAACAGGCGCCCCACCACATCGGCCATGAACAACAGCGGAATCAACACCGCGATCAGCGACAGGGTCAGGGAGATCAGGGTGAAGCCGATCTGCTTGGCGCCCTTGAGCGCCGCCTGCATCGGGCTGTCGCCTTCCTCGATATAGCGCGAGATGTTTTCCAGCATCACGATCGCATCGTCCACCACAAACCCGGTGGCGATGGTCAGGGCCATCAGAGTCAGGTTGTTCACCGAGAACCCGGCCAGGTACATCACGCCGAAGGTGCCGACCAGCGACAACGGCACGGCAATCGACGGAATGAGGGTGGCACTGGCGCGACGCAGAAAGAGGAAGGTGACCATCACCACCAGGGCCACGGCGATCAGCAACTCGTGCATCACGTCGGTGACCGAGGCACGGATGGTCTGGGTGCGGTCGGTCAGCACCATGACGTCCAGGCCGGCCGGCAGGTTATCGGTGATGCTCGGCAGCAAGGCCTTGATCCGGTCCACCACCTCGATCACGTTGGCCCCGGGCTGGCGCTGGATATTGAGCAGCACGGCCTGGTTCTCATTGGCCCAGGCGGCCAGGCGCTCGTTTTCCGCGCCATCGACGATCTGCGCCACATCCTTGAGCCGCAGCGGCGCGCCATTGTTGTAGGCCAGGATCAGTTCGGCGTAGTCCTTGGGCGAGGTCAGCTGGTCGTTGGCGTCGAGCATCGAGACCCGGGTCGGGCCGTCGAAGTTGCCCTTGGGCTGGTTGACGTTGGACGCGGCGATCAGGGTGCGCACGTCCGACAGGTTCAGGCCGTTGGCCGCCAGGGCCTCGGGGTTGACCTTGATCCGCACCGCCTGGCGCTGGCCGCCGGCAATGCTGACCATGCCCACGCCGCTGATCTGGGCGATTTTCTGCGCCATGCGCGTGTCGACCAGGTCATTGAGCTTGGGCAGCAGCATGGTCTTGGAAGTGATGGCCAGGGTCAGCACCGGGGTGTCCGCCGGGTTGACCTTGTTGTACACCGGCGGCGCCGGCAAATCCTTGGGCAGCAGGTTGGTGGCGGCGTTGATCGCGGCCTGCACCTGTTGCTCGGCGACATCCATATTGATGTCGAGGTTGAAGCGCAGGGTCAGCACCGAGGCGCCGCCGGAGCTGGTGGACGCCATCTGGGTCAGGCCGGGCATCTGCCCGAACTGGCGCTCCAGGGGCGCGGTGACCGCGCTGGTCATCACGTCCGGGCTGGCCCCTGGGTACAGGGTCATGACGCGGATGGTCGGGTAATCGACCTGGGGCAAGGCCGACACCGGCAACAGCCGATAGGCGATCAGGCCGGCCAGGACAATGGCCAGCATGCTCAGGGTGGTGGCTACCGGGCGAAGGATGAACAGCCGCGAGAGATTCATGCGCCGCCCTTTTGCGCCTTGGTCTCGGCGGCCGGGGTTCCGGTGGAGGTGGTCGGTTTGCCTTGCAGGTGTTCAGTCGGGGTGGTCGGCACGTCGACACTGTCGTTGACCACCTCCACCGCGCTGCCGTCCTTCAGGCGGTCGGTGCCTTCGAGCACGACGCGGTCACCGGCGGCCAGGCCTTCCTTGATCACCGTCGATTCGCCGTTGCTGTCGCCCACCTTGAGCGAGCGGATCTGCACCTTGTTGTCGCCATCCAGGGCGTAGACGAAGGTGCCGTTGGTGCCGAACTGGATCGCCGCCGACGGGGCCAGGATCACTTTTTTCAAGGTGTCGGCCAGCAGCCGCACATTGACGAACTGGTTGGGAAACAGGCTTTGGTCGCGGTTATCGAAACGCGCCTTGAACTTCAGGGTGCCGGTGGTGGTGTCGATCTGGTTGTCCAGGCTTTGCAGCACGCCGGTGGCCTGCAGCTGGGTGTCGCCGCGATTCCAGGCTTCGACCGGCAGCTTGGCACCGCTGTGGTAACGGCCGAGCACGGTGTCGAGGCTGTTTTCCGGCAAGGTGAAGGCGACGCTGATGGGCTGGGTCTGGGTGATGATCACCAGCGCGGTGGTGTCGTTGGCCGCCACCAGGTTGCCGACGTCCAGCTGGCGCAGGCCGAGGCGACCGGCGATTGGTGCGCGAATCTTGGTGAATTCCAGGTTGAGTTTGGCGTCGTTGACCGCCGCCTGGTTGGTCTTGACCGTGCCCTGGTACTGGCCCACCAGCGCGGCGGCGGTGTCCAGGGTCTGCTTGGCGATACTGTCCTGGGCATACAGGCCGCGGTAGCGCTCCAGGTCGACCTGGGCGTTCTTCAACTGGGCCTGGTTCTGCAACAGCGTGCCTTCGGCCTGGAGCAAGGCATTCTGGTAAGGCCGCGGGTCGATTTCCGCCAGCAGGTCACCGGCCTTGACCATCTGCCCTTCCTCGAACGCCACCTTGACCAGCTCACCGGCGACCCGGCTGCGCACATTGATGGTGTTCAACGCCGTAACGGTGCCCAGCGCCTTGTAATACACCGGGAAGTCGCCCTCGGTCGCCGGCGCCACGCGCACCGGGATCGGCCCGGTCGCCCCGCCGAACCCCGGACGCATCGCCCCGCTTCTGCCTGCATGCCCGGCGGCGGCCTTGGGTGCTGCGGCGTCCTTCGAGGTACTCGCAGCGGGCCAGAATTTCCAGCACAGGACGGCAATGACCAGCAGGACGAGCAGGCCGAACAGCCAGCGACGGGGGTTGCGGGAAGCAGAGGATTGCATGGAGTGATCAACCATTGGGCGCGAGGAGGTCTTCTTGAGAAGGCTGAAAGATAAGCACTGGCGGGGGATTAGCAAAGCGCCTTTACCGGCAATTTACCTTTGGCTTACGTTTTACAACGCCCGTTAAGCCACTGAAGCACAAATAAAAACGGCCTGGACAGGGCCAGGCCGTTAATAATTGTAAAACCTGTTGCAGCCGGTTCGCGATCTAACGACGCCCAGGTCAGGCAAAAATGGCTGAGAACGTGCAGTTCAGGGATCTGAATCCGCCTTTCAAGGCCATGTTCAACACCGCCTGAGCCAAGCGCCCTAGAGCGAGAACGGCGGCTTACTTGAGAACGGCCAACGCAGCGTCGTAGTTCGGCTCTTCAGCGATTTCCTTGACCAGCTCGCTGTGCAGCACGTTGTCGTTCTCGTCCAGCACCACCACCGCGCGTGCGGTCAGGCCGGCCAGCGGGCCGTCGGCAATGGCCACGCCGTAGTTTTCGATGAACTCACGGCCACGCAGGGTGGACAGGTTCTGGACGTTTTCCAGGCCTTCGGCGCCGCAGAAACGGGCTTGGGCGAACGGCAGGTCAGCCGAGATGCACAGCACCACGGTGTTGGCCAGTTCGTTGGCCTGGGCGTTGAACTTGCGCACCGAGGTGGCGCAGGTCGGGGTGTCGACGCTTGGGAAAATATTCAGCACTTTGCGCTTGCCGGCAAAGCTGCTCAGGGTGACGTCAGCCAGGCCTGCACCCACCAGGGAAAACGCAGGGGCCTTGGAACCGGCTTGCGGCAGTTGGCCGTTGACTTGCACCGGGTTGCCTTTAAGAGTGACTTGAGCCATGAACGGAGTCCTTTTGCACGAAGGTGATTGAACAGCGGTAAGGTTTTTTCCAAAGGCCGAAGTTAACCACGAAACACGCCCACGACCTATGCCCTGCCCACAATTTATCCCCCAGAATCCCGCCACATTCCCCGCGCCCGTCGCCGCGGCCGAGGCACGAGGCTGCGCGGGCCCTCACGATCGCCGCACCTGCTCCAGATAATCCCTCAGCACCAACCAGGGCCGGCGTCCGAACGCGGCCCGAGCCTGCGGCAGCGGCTACAGGGGTTTGGGGTTAACCCAACAGCTTGAGCATATTGCGATGCCGGGCCTGGAAAATGCGCCGCATATAGGCATTCACCAGCAGCCACTCCAGCGGCGCGCCGCCCAGGGCCTTGTAGGTCACGCGATCGGTGTAGAGGGTCCCGCCTTCGGCCGCCTCCACCCGATGCTCATGGCGAAAGGCACGCATCGGCCCCTTGAGCATCTCGTCGACAAAATGGCTGTGCCCCACCTCGCGTATCACCACCTTCCAGTTCGCCGGGATGACGCCGAACATCCAGTGGCGAAACCTGAACTCGCGCCCTTCGGCGATCCGCAGGTCGTTGATGTCGATCTCCCCCAGGGGCGTCACCCGCTCCGGAAAAATCTTCGGAAAGTTGCTGCCCTCCAGACAAAAGTCGAGAACTTGCGCCGGGCTGCGCCCGGGAATGAAGGTGCTGCGTAACAAGACCGCCATGAATGAACAACTCCCCGTGTTGAGAAAAACCACCACCGCCGGCCAAGAAAGAGCTTCAGCCAAGTGTATTAACGAGTTGATTTGACAAGATTCAGGTCATTCTTTCAGTTTCGTGACGCTGTACACACAACCAACAGAGACAGCACAGCGCCTCGCAACGGCCGCATTCAACACGCGGCACAGCCTATCTAACGTCGCCAGATCAGCGACCCTTGAGTTTGAGGTAGGACTGATACAGGTCCGACGCCCAGCCATCAATCACGCTTTTTACGTCGCCCGGTTGCATCACCTGGGTCTCGTTTTCCAGAGGTTTGCCGGTGCCCTTGCGGACCACTTGGGCCAAGACCGCGTCGTTCCTGCCATCAAGAAATACCGCTTCGGTGGCGAGGGTGGTTTCCTGGTCGCGGATGCCACTGGCGGTGCTCACTGCCGCAGCCACCAGGGCCACCGGGATGATTTCATAAGGTTTGAGGCCCTCGGTCTTGCTGCTGACCGCGGTGATCGCCGCCCGCACCACGATCACACCCGGGCCGGGGCCGTTGGCCAACGGCAGGGACTTGCTCAACTCGCGCTGCAACGCCTGGTCGTAATAACGGGTCAGGCCAGACAAGGTGCTCTGGGGGATTTTTGCGGTGGGCTGGGGCTGAGGGTAGAACTGGGTCGGTTCGATATACACGCTGCGGTATTGCTTCACGTCGAGCTTGGGATCGATCCAGCGCATCACCTCCACCCCCGAGGGCGACTTGGCTTCCTTGAGCCGACTGTAGTCCTTGAGAAAGCCGGAATACTCGTCGGGCTGGGTGAGCTTGCTGGAACAGCCGGTGACCCCGAGCGAGGCGATGCAAAGCATGCTTATGATCAGTGCACGTTTCATGGGCAACTCCTATCAGTGGCCAAGCGATGCTGGCTTGGAGGAGTTATAGGTATAGCCAAAACACGGCACTTTGCTGGCACTGCGGAGCTTTTTTACCCGCAGTTGCCAGCCATTTCGCACGCCCGCATTTGACCAAAGCCCGCCCCGGACGCTACAGACGCGCCGGGGCTAGCGCCGGCGAAACAGCGGCCGTGGTTCGATCACCGAGCGCCCATATTGCACGCTCATGCCGACCAGGCCCTTGAGGGCGTCGGTGGCGGATTTGTCTTCGCGCACGGCAAAGCTGTCGAAGCCGCACTGGCGCATATGGCTGAGCTGATCGCGCAACACATCGCCGATGGCGCGCAACTCGCCGAGCCAACCCAGGCGGGTGCGCAGCAGATAGGCCTGGCTGTAGGCGCGGCCGTCGCGAAAGCTCGGGAAGTCCAGGGCGATCATCGGCAGCAGCTTGAGCCAGGGCTTGAGGCTTTCCACCTCGTCGTCCGGGCCCAGCCACACCGCGTCCCGCGTCGGGTGGTGCTCGATGCGCCGGATCAGCCAGCGCGCCAGAGGCAAGACCAGGGGCCCGTCGGGCAACGGGCCATCGACCTCGCGAACCAGGGTCCAGGCATCGTCTTCCACCAGCCGCGCTTCGCCGTCCTGCAGTTGCAACAGGTTATTCATGCCAGTGCCTCCTGGGCCTTGGGGTAGACCCGCTCCTTGAACGGCTCCAGGCCGATGCGGTTGAGGGTGTCGATAAACAGCTCTTCGCTTTCGCGGTAGCGCACGAAGGTGGCGATGATCCACTCGATCACCTGGGGGATTTCGGCGGCGCTGAACGACGGCCCGATCACCTTGCCCAGGGTGCTGTCGCGGCCCTGGGCGCCGCCGAGGGTGACCTGGTACCACTCGCTGCCGTTTTTATCGACCCCGAGAATGCCGATGTTGCCGATATGGTGATGGCCGCAGGCGTTGATGCAGCCGGAGATATTGAGGCTGATATCCCCCAGGTCGTGCAGGTAATCCAGGTCTTCGAAACGCTGCTGGATGCCCTGGGCGATGGGGATCGACTTGGCGTTGGCCAGGGCGCAGAAATCGCCGCCGGGGCAGGCAATGATGTCAGTCAGCAGGCCGACGTTGGCGCAGCCCAGGCCCTGCTCGCAGGCTTGCTGCCAGAGGGCGAACAACAGCGACTTGGGCACGTCCGGCAGGACGATGTTCTGCTCGTGGGCCATGCGGATTTCACCAAAGCCGAACTGCTCGGACCAGTCGGCCACCGCGTTCATCTGCTCGGCGCGCACATCCCCCGGCGGCGACGCCATGCCCGGCTTGGTCGAGAGCACCACACAGGTGTAGCCCGGCACTTTGTGCGGCTGCACGTTGCGCGACACCCAGCGGGCAAACCCCGGGTTCTCGGCCAGGCGCACGCCGTGGTCGAGGTCGATCTCGCTGCGTGGCGGGTAATCGGGGGCGACAAAGGCGCTGGCGACCCGCTGGTACTCGGCTTCGGTCAATTGCGCCGGGCCGTCCTTGAGGTGCTGCCACTCCTCCTCCACTTCCTTGGCGAAGGCTTCGATGCCCAGGGCCTTGACCAGGATCTTGATCCGCGCCTTGTACTTGTTGTCGCGCCGCCCGTGGCGGTTGTAGACCCGCAGCACGGCCTCGACGTAGGACAGCAGGTGCTGCCAGGGCAAGCCTTCGCGAATCTGCAAACCGAGGATCGGCGTGCGTCCCAGACCACCACCGACGATCACCCGCAGCAGCATTTCCCCGGACCGGGTGCGGTACAGGTACAGGCCGATGTCGTGCATCATGATCGCCGCCCGATCCTCCCTGGCCGAGCAGATGGCGATCTTGAACTTGCGCGGCAAGTACAGGAATTCCGGGTTGATGGTCGACCACTGGCGCAGGATTTCCGCCAGCGGCCGAGGGTCGAGGATCTCGTCGGCGGCCACCCCGGCAAAGGCTTCGGTGGTGATGTTGCGCACGCAGTTGCCGGAGGTCTGGATCGCATGCATCTCGACCTCGGCCAGGCGTTCGAGGATGTCCGGGACCTCGGCCAGCTCGATCCAGTTGAACTGCATGTTCTGCCGGGTGGTGATGTGGCCGTAGCCGCGGTCGTAGTCCCGGGCGATGCTGGCCAGGGTGCGCATCTGCCGCGCACTGAGGGTGCCGTAGGGAATCGCCACCCGCAGCATGTAGGCGTGCTTTTGCATGTACAGGCCGTTCTGCAGGCGCAGCGGCAGGAACTCTTCCTCGCTCAGTTCGCCGGCCAGGAACCGCTCGACCTGATCGCGAAACTGCGCCACCCGTTCAAAGACCAGGGCCCGGTCGTAATCGTCATACAGATACATGTCATTGCCTCATCAGTACTGCGCCGCTTCCCTCCCGCCCCCACCTCGCCTGTCGCCGCTGCCGCAGGCTCGGGCCGCGCTCGGACGCTGGCCTGGCCGGACAATCGGGGAGTGTCGGCGTAGCAAGCGGCCAGCGCAGCCTCGTGCCTTGGCCGCGGCTACAGGATCGGGGTTTGCACCTCGGGGGGGCGGACAGGGTTCTTGTGTGATGAAGACTATGGCGCAACAGCTCAGCACGTTACAGATTCAGGTAAATACTAAAAAACCATATCAGGGCGCGGCCGATGGCCGCAGGCAGGCGATAAATCTGATCCGTATTAATGCAGTTTTTCTGAGCCTGTTTTGTTTCGCCCATGCTTTCTACAGTTTGCGGCATGCCAGACCGGGTGGCCTGGCAAGACTTTGCAACCGTGGAAGAATTGACCATGAGCACAGCAACAATCGAACCGGCCTACAACTACAAGGTGGTCCGCCAATTCGCCATTATGACGGTGGTGTGGGGCATCGTCGGCATGGGGCTCGGGGTTTTTCTCGCTGCCCAGTTGGTCTGGCCCGAACTCAACTTCAACCTGCCGTGGACCAGCTTCGGCCGCCTGCGCCCGTTGCACACTAACGCGGTGATCTTCGCCTTCGGTGGCTGCGCACTGTTCGCCAGCTCCTTCTACTCGGTGCAACGCACCTGCCAGACCCAGCTGTTCGCGCCGAAAATCGCCGCGTTCTGCTTCTGGGGCTGGCAACTGGTGATCGTCCTGGCGGCCATCAGCCTGCCACTGGGCTACACCAGTTCCAAGGAATACGCCGAGCTGGAATGGCCGATCGATATCCTGATCACCATCGTCTGGGTCGCCTACGCCATCGTGTTCTTCGGCACTCTGGTCAAGCGCAACACCAAGCACATCTATGTCGGTAACTGGTTCTTCGGTGCGTTCATCATCACCGTGGCGATCCTGCATATCGTCAACAACCTGGAAGTGCCGGTCAGCCTGACCAAGTCCTACTCGCTGTACTCCGGCGCGACGGATGCCATGGTTCAGTGGTGGTACGGCCATAACGCCGTAGGTTTCTTCCTGACCGCCGGCTTCCTCGGGATGATGTACTACTTCGTGCCGAAACAGGCCGAGCGTCCGGTGTACTCCTATCGCCTGTCGATCGTGCACTTCTGGGCCCTGATCACCCTGTACATCTGGGCTGGTCCGCACCACCTGCACTACACCGCGCTGCCGGACTGGGCGCAATCCCTGGGCATGGTGATGTCGCTGATCCTGCTGGCGCCAAGCTGGGGCGGCATGATCAACGGCATGATGACGCTCTCGGGCGCCTGGCATAAGTTGCGCAGCGACCCGATCCTGCGCTTCCTGGTGGTGTCCCTGGCGTTCTACGGCATGTCGACCTTCGAAGGTCCGATGATGGCGATCAAGACCGTGAACGCCCTCTCCCACTACACCGACTGGACCATCGGCCACGTGCACGCAGGTGCCCTGGGCTGGGTGGCGATGATCTCGATCGGCGCGCTCTACCACATGATCCCGAAAGTCTTTGGTCGCCAGCAGATGTACAGCCTGGGTCTGATCAACGCGCACTTCTGGCTCGCCACCATCGGCACCGTGCTCTACATCGCCTCGATGTGGGTCAACGGTATCGCTCAGGGCCTGATGTGGCGCGCAGTCAACGAAGACGGCACGCTGACTTACTCCTTCGTCGAAACCCTGGTGGCCAGCCACCCAGGCTTCATCGTGCGACTGGTGGGCGGTGCAATCTTCCTCAGCGGCATGTTCCTGATGGCTTACAACACCTGGCGCACCGTGCGGGATGCACAACCCGCTGAAGTTGCCGCCGCTGCGCAGATGGCCTGAGGAGTTAGCCATGAAACACGAAACGATTGAAAAGAACGTCGGCCTGCTGATGTTGCTGATGGTGTTCGCCGTCAGCATCGGCGGCCTGACCCAGATCGTCCCGCTGTTCTTCCAGGACGTCACCAACAAGCCGGTGGAAGGCATGAAGCCCTACACCGCGCTGCAACTGGAAGGCCGCGACATCTACATCCGCGAAGGCTGCGTCCAGTGCCACTCGCAGATGATCCGGCCGTTCCGCGCTGAAACCGAACGTTACGGCCACTACTCGGTCGCCGGTGAAAGCGTCTGGGACCACCCGTTCCTGTGGGGTTCCAAGCGTACCGGTCCGGACCTGGCCCGGGTTGGCGCACGCTACTCCGATGACTGGCACCGCGCGCACTTGTACAACCCGCGCAACGTGGTGCCTGAGTCGAAGATGCCGGCCTACCCATGGCTGGTCACCGCACCGGTGGACAGCAGCCACACCGAAACCAAGCTCAAGGTCATGCGCGGCTTCGGCGTGCCGTACACCGATGAAGACATCAGTGGCGCAGTCGCCAGCCTCAAGGGCAAGACCGAAATGGACGCGCTGGTCTCCTACCTGCAAGTGCTCGGCACTGCCATCAAGAGCAAGAGGTGAGCCATGGGTCTTGAATTCGATACTGGAATGATCCGCGGCCTCGGCACGCTGGTGGTGGCGATTGCCTTCATCGGCCTCTCGCTCTGGGTATTCAACTCCAAGCGCAACCCGGAGTTCGCCCAGGCGAGCCTGCTGCCGTTTGCCGACGAGCCGCTGCCGGACGCCGTTACCCAACCTGACGCTCAACCTGAAGAGCCTGCAACAAGGAGCATTCGGCCATGACCACCTTCTGGAGTACGTGGATCTGCGTACTGACCATTGGCAGCCTGATCGGTCTGACCTGGCTGCTGATCGGCACGCGCAAGGGCGAAACCAAGGGCAGCGTCGACCAGACCATGGGCCACAGCTTCGACGGCATCGAGGAGTACGACAACCCGTTGCCGCAATGGTGGTTCCTGCTGTTCGCCGGCACCCTGGTATTTTCCGTGGGCTACCTGATCCTTTACCCAGGCCTGGGTAACTGGAAAGGCGTGCTGCCGGGCTATCAGGACGGCTGGACCCAAACCAAGGAATGGGACAAGGAAATGGCCAAGGCCGACGCCAAGTTCGGGCCGATCTTCGCCAAATTCGCAGCCATGCCCGTGGAAGAAGTAGCCAAGGACCCACAAGCGCTGAAAATGGGCGGCCGTCTGTTCGCCTCCAACTGCGCGGTGTGCCACGGCTCGGATGCCAAGGGCGCGTTCGGCTTCCCCAACCTGGCTGACAACAGCTGGCGCTGGGGTGGTTCGGCAGACACCATCAAGGCCACCATCATGAATGGTCGCCATGCGGCAATGCCGGCCTGGGGTGAAGTGCTGGGTGAAGACGGGGTCAAAAACGTCGCGGCCTATGTCCGTCACGAACTGGCCAAGCTGCCCTTGCCCGCCGACAGCAGCGCCAACCTGGCTGCAGGACAGCAAGCGTTCAGCACCACCTGCGTCGCGTGCCATGGCCCTGAAGGCCACGGCGTCGAAGCCATGGGGGCGCCGAACCTGACGCAACCGGCCGCGTTCATCTACGGCACCAGCCTGACCCAGCTGCAACAGACCATTCGCCATGGTCGCCAGGGTCAGATGCCGGCCCAGGAAGCCCTGCAAGGCAACGATAAAGTGCATTTGCTGGCCGCCTACGTATACAGCCTGTCCCACCCTGCTGATGGCGCAACGCCAGAAAGCAAAGCCGAATAAACCCCGGCTGATCGACCCGGCTGCCGCATCGGCTCAAGATGCGGCAGCTCCCCGCCACTGCGCGACCAAGTGTCGCACCCTTCGCCGACCTCGCTTTCCCCTCTTCCCATTCGGGTCTACGCTTGTTTCGACAGTGGGCCTGGAACCGCCATTCAGCGGCTGACGACAACCGACGACTCAGACATTTCTGCGTGATGTCAGGCGCAGAGGCTGGTTTATACCGGCTGTCGCGTCACTCGCCGTCCGTCACCTGAATAACGTGTTCATACACAGTCAGTTACATCTCACCTGACGGCCATGGATTTTTTGTCCGAGGCGACAATTTTTGCCACCTGATTTTGTCCCTACGCGGAACATGGAAAGGGCGCAGAATCTGGTTTGGCAAGCATTGACGCAGATCAGGTTGCGTTGCAATGGCACCCCGGTTTCTCCATACTTGCGACCGCTTTTTACTCCTAATAAAACACCCAAACCGTGGAACCTTAGAATGAGCACAGCAATCAGTCCGACTGCTTATAACTATAAGGTAGTCCGCCAGTTCGCCATCATGACGGTGGTCTGGGGGATCCTTGGCATGGGGCTTGGTGTCTTCATTGCCTCACAACTTGTGTGGCCTGAATTGAACTTCGGTCTTCCCTGGACGACGTTCGGACGCCTACGCCCACTGCACACCAACCTGGTGATTTTCGCCTTCGGTGGATGTGCATTGTTTGCCACTTCCTATTACGTCGTGCAGCGAACCTGCCAAACGCGACTGATTTCCGACTCGCTGGCCGCCTTCACCTTCTGGGGATGGCAAGCCGTGATCGTCGGCGCGATCGTTACCTTGCCGCTGGGTTACACCACCACCAAGGAATACGCGGAACTGGAATGGCCCCTGGCCATCCTGCTGGCCATTGTCTGGGTCGTCTACGGTCTGGTGTTCTTTGGCACCATCACCAAGCGCAAGACCAAGCACATCTACGTCGGCAACTGGTTCTACGGTGCCTTCATCGTCGTGACGGCGATGCTGCACATCGTCAACCACGCCTCGCTGCCGGTCAGCTTCTTCAAGTCCTACTCGGCTTACGCCGGTGCGACCGACGCCATGATCCAGTGGTGGTACGGCCACAACGCGGTAGGTTTCTTCCTGACCACCGGCTTCCTGGGGATGATGTACTACTTCGTGCCGAAACAGGCCGAACGTCCGATCTACTCCTATCGCCTATCGATCGTGCACTTCTGGGCCCTGATCACCCTGTACATCTGGGCTGGCCCGCACCACCTGCACTACACCGCACTGCCGGATTGGGCACAGTCCCTGGGCATGGCGATGTCGATCATCCTGCTGGCGCCAAGCTGGGGCGGCATGATCAACGGCATGATGACCCTGTCGGGTGCCTGGCATAAGCTGCGCACCGACCCGATCCTGCGCTTTTTGGTGGTGTCCCTGGCGTTCTACGGCATGTCGACCTTCGAAGGTCCGATGATGGCGATCAAGACCGTCAACTCGCTGTCGCACTACACCGACTGGACCATCGGCCACGTACACGCCGGTGCCTTGGGCTGGGTGGCGATGATCTCGATCGGCGCGCTCTACCACATGATCCCGAAAGTCTTCGGGCGCCCGCAGATGCACAGCATCGGCCTGATCAACACCCACTTCTGGCTCGCGACCATCGGCACCGTGCTCTACATCGCCTCGATGTGGGTCAACGGCATCACCCAGGGTCTGATGTGGCGTGCAATCAACGATGACGGCACCCTCACCTACTCCTTCGTCGAAGCCCTGCAAGCCAGCCACCCTGGTTTCATCGTTCGTGCCCTGGGCGGTGCGTTCTTTGCCAGCGGCATGCTGTTCATGGCCTACAACGTGTACCGCACCGTTCGCGCCTCGAACCCGGCGGAAGCTGAAGCCGCTGCTCAGATCGCTGTAGTTGGAGCTCACTGATGAAGCACGAAGTAGTCGAGAAGAATATCGGCCTGCTGGCCTTCTTCATGGTCATCGCCGTCAGCATCGGCGGCCTGACCCAGATCGTCCCTCTGTTCTTCCAGGACGTGACCAACAAGCCGGTGGAAGGCATGAAGCCGCGCACCGCCCTGGAACTGGAAGGCCGCGACGTTTATATCGCCAACGGCTGTGTCGGCTGCCACTCGCAGATGATCCGTCCGTTCCGCGCTGAAACCGAACGTTACGGCCACTACTCGGTCGCCGGGGAAAGCGTCTGGGACCACCCGTTCCTGTGGGGTTCCAAGCGTACCGGTCCGGACCTGGCCCGAGTCGGCGGTCGTTACTCCGATGACTGGCAGCGCGCGCACTTGTACAACCCGCGCAACGTAGTGCCCGAGTCGAAAATGCCGGCTTATCCGTTCCTCGTGGAAAACAAGCTCGACGGCAAGGACACTGCCAAAAAAATGGAAGTCTTGCGCACGCTCGGCGTCCCTTACACCGACGAAGACATCGCCGGCGCCAAGGATGCTGTGAAGGGCAAAACCGAAATGGACGCGCTGGTGGCCTATCTGCAAGGCCTGGGCACCATCATCAAAAGCAAACGGTGATCTAGATGGATATCGGGATGATTCGAGGCCTGGGCACCGTTGTCGTGATGGTGGCCTTCATCGGCTTGGCGCTATGGGTGTTCAGCCCCAAGCGCAAGTCCGAGTTTGAAGACGCGACCTTGCTGCCCTTCGCGGATGATCCCGAAGCCATCAAGCACGTCGAGCAAGCTTCTAGGAGTAACAAAGAATGACTACGTTCTGGAGTCTGTACGTCACAGTCCTCAGTCTGGGTACCATCTTCGCCCTGACCTGGCTGCTGCTGTCGACCCGCAAGGGCCAGCGCGCCGAGCAGACCGACGAGACGGTTGGCCACTCCTTCGACGGGATCGAGGAGTACGACAACCCGCTGCCGAAATGGTGGTTCATGCTGTTTGTCGGCACCATCATCTTCGCCCTGGGTTACCTGGTGCTGTACCCGGGCCTGGGAAATTGGAAAGGCCTGTTGCCGGGTTATGCCTACCTGGATAACGACAAGAAAACCGAGTTCGCCAACGGCCAGTCCGGCTGGACCGGCGTGCACGAATGGGAAAAGGAAATGGCCAAGTCGGACGCCAAGTTTGGGCCGATCTTCGCCAAATTCGCGTCGATGCCCATTGAAGAAGTAGCCAAGGACCCGCAAGCACTGAAGATGGGTGGCCGCCTGTTCGCCTCCAACTGCTCGGTGTGCCACGGTTCCGACGCCAAGGGCGCCTACGGCTTCCCGAACCTGACCGACGCCGACTGGCGCTGGGGCGGCGAGCCGGAAACCATCAAGACCACCATCATGGGCGGTCGCCACGCAGTGATGCCGGCCTGGGCCGAAGTCATTGGCGAGCAAGGCGTCAGCGATGTAGCGGCTTACGTCCTGACCAACCTCGATGGGCGCAAGCTGCCGGAAGGCGCCAAGGCCGACGTGGCGGCGGGGCAGAAGCTGTTCGCCACCAACTGCGCGGTCTGCCACGGTCCGGAAGGCAAGGGCACGCCAGCAATGGGCGCACCTAACCTGACCCACCCGGCCGCGTTCATCTATGGCTCGAGCTTTGCCCAACTGCAGCAGACCATCCGTTACGGCCGCCAGGGCCAGATGCCTGCCCAGGAACAACTGCAAGGCAACGACAAGGTTCACCTGCTGGCCGCTTACGTCTACAGCCTGTCGCACAGCGACAAGGCGCCAGAGGCAGACGCCCAGTAAGGCAAACGCCTGAAACCCAAAAAGGCCCCGCCCATGTGAATGAGCGGGGCCTTTTTGTTTTCAGGCCCTCGCCGCCCCGGCAAAGCGGTCCATAATTCACAAGTCAATTGATTCAAGTCATTACACCATCAATTGATTTCCCCCAACGCGACCAAAGGTCGCACCCTCGGGCCAGAGCGACAGGCGTATCATTGCGCCACTGCACTACCCTTCTTGACCGCGGTCGGCACGTACTGACCGAGGCATTTTTCCACTGCCGTGGGATGCAATGATGAGCAATCAGATTCCGGTACAAAACGTTACCCCGCCTGCCAAGAACGCGAACAACAGCGTCGACCTTTACGCCTCCCGAGAAAAAATCTACACCCGCGCCTTCACCGGATTGTTCCGCAACCTGCGGATGCTCGGGGGGGCCGGATTGTTCCTGCTGTATTTCGGCACCGTCTGGCTCAACTGGGGTGGCCACCAGGCCGTCTGGTGGAACCTGCCGGAGCGCAAATTCTTTATCTTCGGCGCCACCTTCTGGCCCCAGGACTTCATTCTGCTGTCCGGGCTGCTGATCATCGCTGCCTTCGGCCTGTTCTTCATCACCGTCTATGCCGGGCGCGTCTGGTGCGGCTACACCTGCCCGCAAAGCGTCTGGACCTGGATCTTCATGTGGTGCGAAAAGGTCACCGAAGGCGACCGCAACCAGCGCATCAAGCTCGACAAGGCGCCAATGAGCGCCAACAAGTTCGTGCGCAAATTCAGTAAACACAGCCTGTGGCTGCTGATCGGTTTCGTCACCGGCATGACCTTCGTCGGTTACTTCTCACCGATCCGCGAACTGGTGATCGACTTTTTCACCGGCGAGGCAGATGGCTGGTCGTACTTCTGGGTCGGCTTCTTCACCCTCGCCACCTACGGCAACGCTGGCTGGCTGCGCGAGCAGGTGTGCATCTACATGTGCCCGTATGCGCGCTTCCAGAGCGTGATGTTCGACAAGGACACCCTGATCGTCTCCTACGACCCGCGCCGGGGTGAAGCCCGTGGTCCGCGCAAGAAAGGCGCCGACTACAAGGCCATGGGCCTGGGCGATTGCATCGACTGCACCATGTGCGTTCAGGTCTGCCCGACCGGCATCGATATCCGCGACGGCCTGCAGATCGAGTGCATCGGTTGCGCCGCCTGCATCGACGCCTGCGACAGCATCATGGACAAGATGGAGTACCCGCGGGGGCTGATCAGCTACACCACGGAGCACAACCTTTCCGGGCAGAAAACCCATAAACTGCGCCCGCGCCTGATCGGTTATGCGCTGGTGCTGCTGGCCATGATCAGTCTGTTGGTCACCGCGTTCTTCATGCGTTCGCTGGTGGGGTTCGACGTCAGCAAAGACCGCGTGCTCTATCGTGAAAACGCCGAGGGCCGGATCGAAAACGTCTACAGCCTGAAGATCATGAACAAGGACCAGCGCGACCACACCTACGTCCTCGACGCAGCCGGCCTGCCGGACCTGAAACTGCAGGGCAAACGCGAGATCAAGGTGGCGGCCGGCGATATCGTCAGCATGCCGGTCGAGCTGTCGAGCGCCCCGGAACAACTGCCGTCGAGCACCAACGAGGTGAAGTTCATCCTCAAGGACGCCGACGATGAAAGCGTCCACGTTGAAGCCAAGAGCCGGTTCATCGGCCCACAAATTCGTTGAGAGAAGTCATCATGCCCGCAGCAACCGCCGCAAGCCCTTGGTACAAGCACCTCTGGCCCTGGATCATCATCGGCATCCTGGCCTGTTCGGTGACCTTGACCCTGTCCATGGTAACCATCGCCGTCAACAACCCGGACAATCTGGTCAACGACAACTACTACGAGGCCGGCAAGGGTATCAATCGCTCGCTGGACCGCGAGCTGCTGGCCCAGACCCTGAAAATGCGCGCCAACGTGCACCTCGACGAGATGACCGGTGAAGTCGACCTGCGCCTGAGCGGCAACAGCCAGCCCTCGACCCTGGAGCTGAACCTGATCTCGCCGACCCAGCCGGAAAAAGACCGCAAGATCACCCTGGCCCGCAGTGAAACCGAGCAAGGCCGCTATATCGGCCAACTGACCGACAAGGTCGAGGGTCGTCGTTTTGTCGAACTGCTGGGCGTGGAGGGCGACAAGACCTGGCGCATGTTCGAAGAGGAACAAGTCAGCCATGACAAGGACCTGCTGCTGGGCGACGAGCCTCTGCAAGGCGCCGAAGACCTGAAGAAGTAATGCGCTCCCCTGTGGCTAGGGAGCGTGCTCCCGCCAGGCCGCAACGCGGCAGCATGGTGTGCGACGCCGATCGTTCAGCTCCTGCGCTTGCGCGACAGCGCATCGACCTGACTGCCGGGCACGCGCCCGCTTCCTGGCCACAACGGTTTTAATGGCTACGCACATGACCACGCCCCTCCCCTGCTACCACTGCGCATTGCCGGTTCCGTCCGGCAGCCGCTTCACCGCCGTCGTCCTGGGCCAGGCCCGGGAATTTTGCTGCCCCGGCTGCCAGGCGGTTGCCGAGGCGATCGTCGCCGGCGGCCTGGAAAGCTACTACCAGCACCGCAGCGAAGCCTCGGCCAACCCCGAGGCACTGCCAGTGCAACTGGTGGATGAACTGGCGCTCTACGACCGCGCCGATGTGCAAAAACCCTTTGTCCGGCACCAGGGCGACCTGGCAGAAACCACGCTCCTGATGGAAGGCATCAGTTGCGCCGCCTGTGGCTGGCTGATCGAGAAACACCTGCGCAGTCTGCCCGCCGTGGCTGAGGCGCGCCTGAACCTGTCCAACCATCGCCTGCACGTGAGCTGGGTCGACAGCCAGCTGCCGCTGAGCCAACTGCTCAGTGAACTACGGCATATCGGCTATGCAGCCCACCCCTACCAGGCCGACCGCGCCTCTGAACAGTTGGCCAGCGAAAATCGCCTGGCCCTGCGCCAATTGGGGGTGGCCGGCTTGCTGTGGTTCCAGGCGATGATGGCCACCATGGCCACCTGGCCGGAATTCAACATCGACCTCAGCCCCGAACTGCACACCATCCTGCGCTGGGTCGCGCTGTTCCTGACCACCCCGATCGTGTTCTACAGCTGCGCACCGTTCTTCAAGGGCGCCATGCGCGACCTGCGCACCCGCCACCTGACCATGGACGTCTCGGTGTCGCTGGCCATTGGCGGCGCCTACATTGCCGGGATCTGGACCGCCATCAGCGGGGTCGGCGAGTTGTACTTCGATGCGGTGGGCATGTTCGCCCTGTTCCTGCTGGCCGGGCGTTACCTCGAGCGCCGGGCCCGGGAACGCACGGCTGCCGCCACCGCGCAACTGGTGAACCTGCTGCCCGCCTCATGCCTGCGCCTGGGCGCGGACGGCCAGAGCGAGCGCATCCTGCTCAGCGAACTGGCCCTGGGCGACCGGGTGCTGGTGCACCCCGGCGCCATCCTGCCGGCCGACGGCAAGATCCTTGACGGCCAATCGAGCGTCGATGAATCGCTGCTGACCGGAGAGTACCTGCCGCAACCGCGCACCACCGGGGATGCGGTCACCGCCGGCACCCTCAATGTCGAGGGCGCACTGACCGTCGAGGTCCTGGCCCTGGGCCAGGACACCCGCCTCTCGGCCATCGTGCGCCTGCTGGACCGGGCCCAGGCGGAGAAGCCGCGCCTGGCGGAAATCGCCGACCGCGCCGCCCAGTGGTTCCTCCTGCTGTCATTGATCGCCGCCGCCGCCATCGGCCTGCTGTGGTGGCAACTGGATGCCTCCCGGGCGTTCTGGATCGTCCTCGCGATGCTGGTTGCCACCTGCCCGTGCGCGCTGTCCCTGGCCACCCCGACCGCACTCACCGCGGCCACCGGCACCCTGCACAAACTGGGCCTGCTGCTGACTCGCGGCCATGTGCTGGAGGGCCTGAACCAGATCGACACGGTCATTTTCGACAAGACCGGCACCCTCACCGAGGGGCGCCTGGCCCTGCGCGCGATCCGGCCGCTGAGCCACCTCGACAGCGAGCAGTGCCTGGGCCTTGCTGCCGCGCTGGAAAACCGCTCGGAGCACCCGATCGCCCGCGCATTCGGGCGCGCCCCGGTGGCGGCCGAAGAAGTGCTCAGCACCCCGGGCCTGGGCCTTGAGGGCCGAGTCGGCGAACAGCACCTGCGCATCGGTCAGCCGGCCTTTGTCTGCGCCCTGAGCGGCGCGGCACTGCCGGCCCTGCCTGATGAGGCCGGACAGTGGCTGCTGCTGGGCAACCGCCAGGGCCCGTTGGCCTGGTTTGTCCTGGATGATCGGCTGCGCGCCGACGCCCCGGCCCTGCTCGCCGCCTGCAAGGCACGGGGCTGGCGCACCTTGCTGCTGTCCGGCGACAGTTCGCCGATGGTCGCCAGCGTCGCCGCCGAACTCCACGGCGGCTTGCGCCCGGATGACAAGTTGCAAGTCCTGCAACAGTTGCATCAACAGGGGCGCAAGGTGCTGATGCTCGGCGACGGGGTCAATGATGTGCCGGTATTGGCCGCGGCCGATATCAGCGTGGCCATGGGCTCGGCCACCGATCTGGCGAAAACCAGTGCCGACGCTGTGCTCCTGTCCAACCGCCTGGAGGCCCTGGTCCAGGCCTTCAGCCTGGCCCGGCGTACGCGGCGGGTGATCATCGAAAACCTGCTGTGGGCCGGGCTGTACAATGGCCTCATGCTGCCGTTCGCCGCCCTCGGCTGGATCACTCCCGTCTGGGCGGCGGTCGGCATGTCCATCAGTTCCCTGACCGTGGTGCTCAACGCCCTGCGCCTGACCCGCATGCCAGCCGTGCAGGCAGCCAGCGCCACGCCTGAAACCCGCCCGTTGCCGGCTTGAGCCGCGCGAGCATGGAGTCCAGATGCCAGCTCTTTATGTGATGATCCCGGCGGCCCTGCTGATCGTGGGCATCGCCATCTACATCTTCTTCTGGGCGGTCGACAGCGGTCAGTACGACGACCTCGACGGCCCGGCCCACAGCATTCTGTTCGACGACCAGGACCCGAAGCACCAGGCCGCCGTCGACGAAGCCAAGGGCCAGCCCGATCCGGCGCCGGCGCCCGGCAAAGACCAGGCACCGCCCCATGCTTGAACTGGCGCCGCTGCTGGTTTCTGCCGTCATTCTCGGCCTGCTCGGCGGCGGGCACTGCCTGGGCATGTGTGGTGGCCTGATGGGCGCGCTGACCCTGGCGATCCCCAAGGAGCAGCGCAGCCGACGCTTTCGCCTGTTGCTGGCCTACAACCTGGGGCGGATTCTCAGTTACGCCACGGCCGGCCTGCTGCTCGGTCTCGCCGGCTGGGCGGTGGCCAACAGCCCGGCGGCGCTGTTTATGCGGGTGCTCGCCGGGTTGCTGCTAATTGTCATGGGCCTGTACCTGGCCGGCTGGTGGAGCGGCCTGACCCGGATCGAAAGCCTCGGACGCGGCCTGTGGCGCCATGTACAGCCATTTGCCAATCGCTTGCTGCCGGTGTCGAGCCTGCCCCGCGCCCTGCTCCTGGGCGCGCTCTGGGGCTGGCTGCCGTGCGGGCTGGTCTACAGCACCCTGCTGTGGTCGGCCAGCCAGGGGAATGCCGTGGACAGTGCACTGTTGATGCTGGCTTTCGGCCTGGGCACCTGGCCGGTGCTCCTGGCCACCGGGCTGGCCGCCGAGCGGGTCACGGCCCTGTTGCGCAAGCGCAGCATCCGCATGACCGGTGGCCTGCTGGTGATCCTGTTTGGTATCTGGACCCTGCCCGGCCCCCACCAGCACTGGCTGATGGGCCACTGAGCCACGCCCGACAGGCGTCTAGCATCACGCTCTACGCTGGTCGCATCGACCCGCGAGCCGCCGACCACCCTTGATGCAAATCAAGATGGGCGGCGCATCGACCCCCTAGACTCGCGAACACTGCCAGCCTATCCGGGGGAATTCCCGCATGCTCGACGCCATTCGTTGGGACACTGATCTGATCCGCCGTTACGACCTGGCGGGGCCTCGCTACACCTCTTATCCGACCGCCGTGCAATTCAATAGTCAGGTCGGTACGTTCGACCTGCTGCACGCCCTTCGCGACAGTCGCAAGGCCCTGCGCCCG
This sequence comes from Pseudomonas sp. CF161, assembly GCF_000416215.1. Classification (NCBI taxonomy): domain Bacteria; kingdom Pseudomonadati; phylum Pseudomonadota; class Gammaproteobacteria; order Pseudomonadales; family Pseudomonadaceae; genus Pseudomonas; species Pseudomonas sp. CF161. Next base: position 189,352 of record NZ_ATLP01000125.1, on the reverse strand, counting down.
CTGTCGCTGTATGTGCATGTGCCGTTCTGCGCCAACATTTGCTATTACTGCGCCTGCAACAAAGTCATCACCAAGGACCGCGGCCGCGCCCAGCCCTACCTGCAGCGCCTGGAGCAGGAAATCCAGCTGATCGCCTGCCACCTGGACCCCAACCAGAAAGTCGAGCAGCTGCACTTCGGCGGCGGCACCCCGACCTTTCTCAGCCATGACGAACTGCGGCAACTGATGGCCCAGCTGCGCAAGCACTTCAACCTGCTGGACGACGATTCCGGCGACTACGGCATCGAGATCGACCCCCGTGAGGCCGACTGGTCGACCATGGGCCTGCTGCGCGAACTGGGCTTCAACCGGGTCAGCATCGGCCTGCAGGACCTCGACCCGGCCGTGCAACGTGCGGTCAACCGCCTGCAGAGCCTGGAAGAAACCCGCGCCGTCATCGAAGCCGCGCGCACCCTGCAGTTTCGCTCGATCAACATCGACCTGATCTACGGCCTGCCCAAGCAGACCCCGGACAACTTCGCCCGCACCGTGGACGAGGTGATCAACCTGCAGCCGGACCGGCTCTCGGTGTTCAACTACGCCCACCTGCCCGAGCGCTTCATGCCCCAGCGGCGGATCAACGGCAATGAACTACCGGCCCCGGCCGACAAACTGCAGATGCTCCAGCGCACCATCGAGCAACTGACAGCGGCGGGCTATCGCTATATCGGCATGGACCATTTCGCCCTGCCCGACGACGAGCTGGCCATTGCCCAGGAAGACTCGACCCTGCAGCGCAACTTCCAGGGCTACACCACCCACGGGCATTGCGACCTGATCGGTCTCGGCGTCTCGGCCATCAGCCAGATCGGCGACCTGTACTGCCAGAACAGCAGCGACCTCAATCACTACCAGAACGCCCTGGCCGGCGCCCAACTGGCCACCAGCCGTGGCCTGGTGTGCAACCCGGACGATCGGCTGCGGCGCGAGGTGATTCAGCAACTGATCTGCAATTTCAGCCTGCAATTCGACGCCATCGAACAGGCGTTCAATATCGACTTTCACGGCTACTTCAAAGACCTGTGGCCACAACTGCGGGCCATGGCCAATGACGGCCTGATTGAGCTGGACGGCACCGGCATCACCGTACTGCCCGCCGGGCGCCTGCTGGTGCGCTCGGTGTGCATGGTGTTCGACGCCTACCTGGAACAACAGAATCGCCAGCGGTTTTCCCGGGTGATCTAGGGCTTCATCAACAAGGAGGCGGCCTTGAGCACTTGCTCGGGAGACAGGCCGGACGTTTTCATGGCTTTGGCCAACGCGTTGTTGGCGGTCAGCAAACCGGCATTGAGCCCCGCCAAGGCGGCTTGCAAGCTGCCGAGTCGGGCCTTGGTCTGTTCCGGCGTGAGATGTTTGTCGGCCAGGACCGCCTGCATTTCGGCCATTTTTTCGGCGATCTGCTGCTGCAACTTGCGAATCATCTTCAACAGTTGCTGGATGTTCTCGGGCAGGCCGCTTTCTTCAATATCGCTGTTGGCACCCTGGGCAGCGGAGGATTTACTTTGCCCGGCACCGGACAGCGACACTTTGACGCCCTCGGCGCCGGGTGCAACGGCCCCATTAGCCGCCTGAAAGGGGTCATCGCCAGCTATCGGCGAAGGCTCGATCAGTGGTTGCAAGTTGTTGTTGCCACTGGAAATGCTGCCAACGGAAGACATGATTTCGGTTCCCTGCGCGATTGGCGATGACAGGTTATCGACCCCTAAAAGGAATGCTTTACGACTGAACGTCACTGCGGCGCGGACTGGCTTGAACCTTGTGCTGTGAGTTACCCTTACGGCTTATGTGTGTTTCCCCACAAGGATTTTAGTAATGTCCGAGCCAGTTAAACTGCGCGCTCACAACCAGGCCCATTGCAAGGATTGCAGCCTGGCCCCCCTCTGCCTGCCACTTTCTCTGAATCTGGAAGACATGGATGCGCTGGACGAAATTGTCAAACGTGGTCGGCCGCTGAAGAAAGGCGAATTCCTGTTTCGCCAGGGCGATGTATTCGACTCCGTCTACGCGGTACGCTCCGGTGCGCTCAAGACCTTCAGCCTGAGCGACAGCGGTGAAGAGCAGATCACCGGCTTCCACCTGCCCAGCGAGCTGGTAGGGCTGTCCGGGATGGACACCGAAAGCCATCCGGTTTCCGCCCAGGCGCTGGAAACCACCTCAGTCTGCGAAATTCCTTTCGAACGCCTCGATGAACTGGCCTTGCAACTGCCACAGTTGCGCCGCCAGTTGATGCGCGTCATGAGTCGGGAGATTCGTGACGACCAGCAAATGATGCTGCTGCTGTCGAAAAAAACCGCCGACGAACGCATTGCGACCTTCCTGGTCAACCTCTCCGCGCGTTTCCGGGCTCGCGGGTTCTCGGCCAATCAGTTCCGCCTGAGCATGTCGCGCAACGAAATCGGCAATTACCTGGGCCTGGCGGTGGAAACCGTGTCCCGGGTGTTCACGCGCTTCCAGCAGAACGAACTGATCGCGGCCGAAGGCAAGGAAGTGCACATCCTCGATCCGATCCAGCTCTGCGCCCTCGCCGGCGGCGCACTGGAAGTCTGACCCCACCCGCCCACGCCGAGCCAAGCGGCGCGGGCGCGGGTATACTGGCGCGGCCCATTTGCCCGCCAGGACACCCTCACGATGGTCTTCGACAGCTTCGACATCAAATCCCTGATCCGCCCCGTCATCGACTTTCCGAAACCGGGCGTCATCTTTCGCGACATCACCCCGCTCTTCCAGTCGCCCAAGGCCCTGCGCCTGGTAGCCGACAGCTTTGCCCAGCGCTACGTCGAAGAAGACTTCAGCCACATTGGCGCCATGGATGCCCGTGGGTTTCTGATCGGCTCGATCATCGCCTACCAACTGAACAAACCGCTGATCCTGTTCCGCAAGCAGGGCAAGCTGCCTGCGGATGTGCTGGCCGAGGGGTATCAGACCGAGTACGGCGAAGCCTTCCTCGAAGTGCACGCCGACAGCCTGTGCGAAGGCGACTCGGTGCTGATGTTCGATGACCTGATCGCGACCGGCGGCACCCTCATCGCCGCGGCCAACCTGGTACGGCGCATGGGAGCGAAGATCTTCGAAGCCGCCGCCATCATCGACCTGCCGGAACTGGGTGGCTCGCAGAAACTGGAAGACATGGGCATCCCGACCTTTTGCCTGACCCGGTTTTCCCTGACCGAGCACTGATTATCCCTCTCGCCGGCACGCCCGCCGCTACCGCCCCCTGCGATGCGGCAGCGGCCTTGTCGGCAAGTCGCGCTACAACCCCATCTGCTTGCTGATGATTTCGTTCATCACTTCCCGGGTGCCACCGCCGATGGAAAGGATGCGATTGTCGCGGTACAGCCGCTCCACCAGGCTTTCCCGAATATAGCCGAGCCCGCCGAGGATCTGCACCGCGTCATAAGTGATGCGGTCGGCGGTGTCGGTGGCCACGTTCTTGGCCATGGAAATCTCCTTGATCACACTCTTGCCGACGGCCATTTTCGCGGCCTGCCGATAAGTGAACTCCCGTGAGACTTCCAGCGCCGTGGCCATCTCCGCCAGGCGATGCTTGAGCACCTGGAACTTGCCGATGGGTTTGCCGAACGCTTCACGCTCACGCGCCCACTTCAGGCTCTCTTCCAGAGCCAGTTGCGCGGTCATGTTGGCCATCAGCGCCAAGGCGAGCCGCTCGCTCTGAAAGTTGCCCATGATGCAGGCAAACCCCATATTTTCGGCGCCGATCAGATGCTCCACAGGCACCCGGCAATCATCGAAGAACAGCTCGGCGGTATCGGAGGCCCACCAGCCCATTTTCTTCAACTGACGGCCGACGCTGAAGCCCGGGGTGCCCTTTTCGATCAATAGCAGGCTGATACCGCCAAACCCCGGCGCCCCGGTGCGCACCGCCACGGTGTAGAAGTCCGCGCGCACGCCGCTGGTGATAAAGGTCTTGCTGCCGCTGACCCGGTAATAATCGCCCTCGCGCACGGCCCGCGTTTGCAGATTGGCCACATCCGAGCCGCCGCCGGGCTCAGTCACCGCCAGGGCGCTGATTTTCTCCCCGGACAGGACCTGGGGCACCACCCGATCGCGAACCTCGGCCCGGGCCCATTTGACGATCGGCGGCAAGCCGATATCCAGGGACCCCAACGCCGCCACCAGGCCGCCGGAGCCGCTGCGCATCAGCTCTTCGCTGGCGGCAATCTTGGCGAACACGTCACCTTCATGGCTGCCACCCAGTGCCTCCGGATAGCCGATGCCGAGGATCCCGGCAGCGCCGGCCTTGAGGTACAACTCGCGGGGAAAGGTCTCGGCCTCCTCCCACTGGTCGATATCGGGAAGGATCTCGCGCTCGACGAAACGTCGCACGCTATCGCGGATCAATTGGTGGCTAGGGTCGAAGTATTCCTGGCAGGCAGACATCGGCAAGCTCCTCTGAAGGTCGAAGGAACTTACCAAGCGCTTGCTTGGTTTTCAAGGCGGCGCCGCGCTCGGCGCGCCATGAGTCCTTACAAGGCGATAGGTTTGCGCCCGGCGAACGAGTGGGCCAGGGTCCCGCCGTCCACCAGCTCCAGCTCGCCACCCAGCGGCACGCCGTGGGCAATACGCGAGGTCACCAGGCCCTTGTTGCTCAGCAGTTGAGCGATGTAGTGCGCCGTAGCCTCGCCTTCGACCGTAGGGTTGGTCGCCAGAATCACTTCGGTGAAACTGCCCTGCTCCTCGATGCGCGCCACCAACTGTGGAATACCGATGGCTTCAGGGCCGAGGCCATCCAGCGGCGACAAATGCCCCTTGAGCACAAAATAGCGACCGCGATAACCAGTCTGCTCCACCGCGTACACATCCATCGGCCCCTCGACCACACACAGTAAAGTGTCGTCGCGGCGATTATCCGAGCATTGCGGGCACAGATCGTCTTCGGTGAGGGTCCGGCACAACCGGCAATGACTTACGCCCTCCATGGCCTGGCTCAGGGCCAGGGCCAACCGCGAGCCACCGCTGCGGTCGCGTTCGAGCAATTGCAGGGCCATGCGCTGGGCGGTTTTCTGACCGACGCCGGGCAAGGTGCGCAGGGCGTCGATCAGTTGGCGAATAAGGGGGCTGAAGCTCATGGGCAAAGGTCCGACAAAACAACGAGACGCGGTTTATACCCGCGCCTCCGATTAGCGTCAAATGCTCAAGCTTGTGCGACGCGCACCACCAGCTTGCCGAAGTTGCGCCCTTCGAGCAGGCCGATAAAGGCTTCAGGGGCCTGTTCCAGGCCCTCGACCACGTCCTCCTTGAACTTGACCTTGCCTTCACGCACCCAGGGCGTCATGGCGCTGACAAACTCCGGCTGGCGATCAGCGTAGTCATCAAACACGATGAAACCCTGGATGCGCACGCGCTTGGTCAGCAATGCACGTTGCAGCAGCGGCAGGCGATCCGGTCCGGGTGGCGCCTCTTTAGCGTTGTACTGAGCGATCAGCCCGCACAGGGGGATCCGCGCCTTGGGATTGAGCAGCGGCAACACCGCCTCGAACACTTTGCCGCCGACGTTCTCGAAATAGATGTCCACACCCTTGAAGCAGGCCTGGGCCAACTCGTCGGCAAAATCCGGGCTGTGGTGATCGATACAGGCATCAAAACCCAACTCCTCGACCACATACCGGCATTTCTCGGCACCGCCGGCCACCCCGACCACCCGCAGCCCCTTGAGCTTGGCCACCTGCCCCACCACCGAACCCACGGCGCCGGAGGCCGCAGCCACCACCAGGGTCTCCCCGGACTTTGGCTGGCCGATGTCCATCAAGCCCATGTAGGCGGTCATGCCCGGCATGCCCAGCACCCCCAGGGCCATGGACGGGCTGGGCAGCCCCACCGGCACCGGCACCAGATTGCGTCCGTCGGAGATGCTGTGGCTCTGCCAACCGGTGGCGCCCACCACCAGGTCACCTTCCTGGAATTTCGGGTTGCGCGAGCGCTCGACCTGGCTGACCGCGCCGCCGGTCATGACGTCATTGATCTCGACGGGCGCGGCATAGGACGGTGCATCACTCATGCGTCCGCGCATGTAGGGGTCCAGCGACAGGTACAAGGTCTTCAGCAGTACCTGGCCATCCGCCAGGTCCGGCAACGCCACGCGCTCCAGGCGAAAGTTTTCCGGCACAGGCGCTCCGTTCGGCCGGGAAACCAGAACCACGCGCTGGTTGAGGGTCAATGCTTGCGACATCAGAGGCGCTCCTTATCAAGGATTGAATGGGTCATACAGGGTGCAGACCGCGACACGCCGGGGGCGTTCGATGTTTCTACCTGTTCATGCCAGGCATCGCGGGCGCCGGGCGGGTTCGCTGAAGCAAAAAAAGCCAGGCTCGAAGCCTGGCTTTTTTTGTATGACATCCGATGCGCTCGCGCGAATCAGAACGGCAGTTTCATGCCTGGAGGCAATTGCATGCCTGCAGTCATGCCGGACATTTTGTCCTGGCTGTTGGCTTCGATCTTGCGCACGGCGTCGTTGACCGCCGCTGCGAACAGATCTTCCAGTACTTCGCGGTCATCCTCGCTGACGCCTTCAAGCAGGGTTGGGTCGATGCTGACACGCTTGACGTCGTGACGGCCGGTCATGACCACGGTGACCATATCGCCACCCGCCTTGCCGGTGACTTCGGCGTTGGCCAGCTCTTCCTGCATCTTGGCCATTTTTTCCTGCATCTGCTGCGCCTGCTTCATCAGGCCGGCCATGCCACCTTTCATCATGGGAATCACCTCAAAGTACTTGGATAAACATCGCGCCCGGCCAACAGGACCCGGCGCCCTTCAGTTATTAGCCCTGAGTGACCAGAGCTTCGACAGGTTCAATAGTATCGTGCCGAACCACCGCGCCGAACTGTTGCACCATCTGCTGGATGAACGGATCGCCGTGAATCGACTCCTCGGCCTCGCGCTGGCGATTGACCCGCCGCCGCGATGCGGCCTGGGCCGGGGTTTCCTGCTCGGGCTTGATCAGCTCGATGCTGATACTCAAGGTGCGCTGGAAATGCTGATTCAGCGCATCGTTGAGCCGGCGCTGCTGGGTTGCGTTGAACAGCGCGCTGTGCGCCGGGTCCAGGTGCAGCAACCAGTTGTCGCCGTCCACCGCCATCAGGGTGCAGTTGGCGGCGATGCTGCCGGTCATGCCGGAAATCGGCAGTTTCGGGAATAGCTCCAGCCACTCCAAGGCCAAGCCGGTGGCCGGCATCGCCGCAGGTTCCGGTTCCGGCTCGGGGGCCGGTTCAGCGGCGTGCTCACTGGCCAGTTCGTCCAGGTAGCTGTAGGCCGAATCGATGTCCGGCTCAATATAGTCCTCGTCCAACGGCGGCTCGTCGTCCAGGTCGATACCTGGTGTCGCGGCGTCCACCTCGGCCACCGTCGGCTCCGGCACCGGCGCGCTGACCCACTCCGGCGCGTCCGGCACCACGCTGTCAGGCGTGGGGGTCGGCATCGGCGTCAGCTCTGGCTGCTCGGCGGCGGTTTCCAGCACCGGCTCGACAGCGGGCTGTTGCTCGATGCTCGGCTCAACCGGGTCATTCCACGGCAGGTCGACCACCGCTTCGGCAACCGGCGGTTCGGGCGTCGGCTCGGGGGCGACTTCAAGCGTTGGGGGCACAACGGCCGCCACTACCGGCTCAGGCGCGGCCTGTGGGGCAGCTTGTGGAACAACAGGAGCGACCGGCTCGGCAGCAGCGACTGGCGCCACCGCTGCCGCTACGGGTGCAGCAGGTACGGTGCGCGCCACGGATTGAGCGGAATCAACTGTGGCTTGGCTGATCCCCACTGGCTTTAGCGCCTGCCTCGGCGCGTCCGCAGTGTCTGCCGGACGGAAGGCCAGCATCCGCAGCAGCACCATTTCGAAGCCGCCTCGCGGATCCGGTGCCAGCGGCAGGTCGCGCCGGCCGATCAGGCCCATCTGGTAATAGAACTGCACATCCTCGGCCGGCAGGGCCTGGGCCAGGGCCAGCACCCGGTCGCGGTCGCCATGGCCGTTGTCGACCCCCTCGGGCAATGCCTGAGCAATGGCGACGCGGTGCAGCACGTTGAGAATTTCCGAAAGTACGCCATTCCAGTCCGGGCCCTGCTCGGCCAGGTGGCGCACCGCCTCAAGCAATGCCTTGGCATCGCCTTCGATCAGTGAATGCAGGACATCGAATACCTGGCCGTGGTCCAGGGTCCCGAGCATCGCCCGCACGTCGGCCGCCATGACCTTGCCTTCACCAAAGGCGATGGCCTGGTCGGTCAGGCTCATGGCATCGCGCATCGAGCCATCGGCGGCGCGCCCCAGCAACCACAGGGCGTCGTCTTCGAACGGCACGTTCTCGACGCCCAGCACGTGGGTCAAATGCTCGACCACACGCTCCGGCGTCATGTTCTTCAGGGAGAACTGCAGGCAGCGCGACAGAATGGTTGCAGGAAGTTTCTGCGGATCGGTGGTGGCCAAGATGAATTTGACGTAGGGCGGCGGCTCTTCCAGGGTTTTCAACAGGGCGTTGAACGAGTGACTGGAAAGCATGTGCACTTCGTCGATCAGGTAGACCTTGAAGCGCCCGCGGCTCGGCGCGTACTGCACGTTATCCAGCAGTTCGCGGGTATCTTCGACCTTGGTCCGGCTCGCGGCGTCGATCTCGATCAGGTCGACGAAGCGCCCTTCGTCGATCTCGCGGCAGACCGAGCAGGTGCCGCAGGGCGTGGAAGTGATACCTGTTTCACAGTTCAGGCATTTGGCAATGATCCGCGCGATGGTGGTTTTGCCCACCCCGCGGGTGCCGGTAAACAGATAGGCGTGGTGCAGCCGCTGGCTGTCCAAGGCATTGATCAGAGCCTTGAGCACATGGGTCTGGCCGACCATTTCGCGGAACGAGCGCGGACGCCATTTACGTGCAAGAACCTGATAACTCATCGAAAACCGTCGCAACTGGGAAGCGGAAGCCGGTAATGCTAGCGGAGCAAGGGCGAAATTGCATCCGGTGTGCTCGTCTAATCTGGCTAAGCTGCATTTTGCGGGGCTGCAAGCGGCCTAATCACGGACGGAGATCGTATGCGCTTAACCTGGGGCGCCCTGCTACTGATCAGCGCCAGTACCTCAGCCAGCGAGCCGGCGCTGCGTTTTGCGATCGCCGACAGCTGGGCCATGCCCCTGGTGCAGATTGACGCGGGCAAACCGACCCAGGGCATCCTCCACGACATGATGGCCAGCCTCGCCACCCAGGTCGGTCGCCCCGCCGAATTTCATGTCCTGGCGCGGGCGAGGGTACAGGCCGCCATGGAACACGGTGAAATCGACGTGCGCTGCTATGTCGCGCAGTCCTGGCTGCCCAATCAGTCGGGCGACTACATCTGGAGCGTCCCGCTGTTCGTGCAGCGCGACCTGCTGGTCAGTACCGGGCAAGACCCACAGGCGATCACGGCCGCAGACCTGCCGCCACAAAACATCGGCACGGTGCTCAGCTACACCTACCCGTCCCTGCAGCCGCTGTTCGAACGCGGCCAACTGGTACGCGACGATGCGCGCAATCAGGAGCAGGTGCTGGAGAAACTCGGCGCCGGCCGCTACCACTATGCGGTCAGCAATCAATGGACGCTGAACTGGTTCAACCAGCGGCTGATGCCCGACAAACAATTGCACAGCGTGGCGATCCTGCAGGAACAGGCCATCGGCTGCTATGTGCGCAATGACCCGCAGGTGCCGGTGCAAACCATATTACGCACCCTGCTGCGGATGAAAATCTCCGGCGAAATCGACGACATCATCCAGCTCTACACCGGCATTCGCGAGCCAGTGGAGCCCGCGCCGGTCGCCAACCAGCCCTGAGCCTCACAACGCGACTTCCCGGGCCTGCCATTCCAGCGGGGCGCTGAAACTCGCCACCCAGCGCAGAATCTCCTGCGCCGGCATCGGCTGGGCAATGAAGTAGCCCTGGGCCACGTCACAGCCCAGGGCCATCAACACCTCCCCGTGCTCGCGGGTTTCCAGGCCCTCGGCCACCACCTTGCGCCCGAACGCACGGGCCAGGCCGATCAGCGCCTGGGCCAGGGCCAGGTCGTTCTGGTCTTGCAGGATATCGGCGACAAATACCCGGTCGATCTTGATCGTCTGGGTGCACAGGCGCTTGAGGTAACTCAGGGAGGCATGGCCGGTGCCGAAATCCCCCAGGGAAAACTGCACGCCCAGGGCCTGACAGGCCTGCAGGCAATCGCTGACGTGCTCGATATTCTCGATCGCCACCGATTCGACAATCTCCAGGTCCAGCAACTGCGGCGCCACCTGCGGATAATGTGCCAGCAGCGCTTTGAGACGTTCGACGAAATCGGCGCGCTGGAAGTGCCGCGCGGCAATATTGACGCTGATCGGCCAGCCCTGACCGCTCACTTGCCATTGCTGCAACTGGATCATGACCTGATTCATGACCCACTCGCCGATGTCCACGATCAGGTCGGTTTCTTCCACCAGCGGCAGAAACTCATTAGGCCCCACCAGCCCGCGCTGGGGGTGCTGCCAGCGCAGCAAGGCTTCAAAACCGACCACCGTACCGGTGCGCATATTCACCTTGGGCTGGAAATACAGGCATAACTCGCCGGCGTTCAAGGCATGGCGCACCAATTCGACCGTCTGGTGCGTGGCCTTGACCTCGCGATCGCGGGACACATCGAACAGATGGAAGCGATTGCGCCCACCCTGCTTGGCCACGTACATCGCTTGGTCGGCATGGCGCAGCAAGGTATCGGCGTCGTCGTTGTCCGCCGGAAACAGGGTCACACCGATGCTGGCGAAGACATTGATGTCCTTGCCCTGAATCGAATAGGGCGTGGAAATCGCACTCAGCACTCGGTGCAGGGCCGCCCGCAACTCCTGAACGTCGCGCACATAGCGCAGGATCAGCACGAACTCGTCACCGGCCAGCCGCGCCACCACATCCTCGCCCCGCACAATACTGCGCAGACGGCTGGCCACTTCGACCAGCAGCAGGTCACCGCAGGCATGCCCATACCCATCATTGACCGCCTTGAAGCCGTCGAGATCGAGCATGCACACCGCCAGGGGGATGTCTTCCTGGCGGGAAAACGCCAGCGCCTGGTTCAGCAGATCGGAAAGAAACGCACGATTGGGCAAGCCCGTGAGCACGTCATGCCCTACCCGCCATTGCAATGAATGCAGGAGTTGGCGATTTTCGCTGACATCGAAGCGGATCGACACATAGCGCATCACGCGCCCGGTGGAATCGTCGAGCAGCGGCACCATGGTGCTGTCGACCCAATACAGGGTGCCGTCTTTGGCCCGGTTGCAGATTTCACCCTTCCACACCTGGCCCAGGGCAATGGTGCGCCACAACGAGGTGAAGAATTCGGGCGGGTGCAGGCCGGAGCTGAGGATCTTGTGATCGGCGCCCACCAACTCTTCGCGGCTGTAACCCGAGACTTTACAGAACAGGTCGTTGACGTAGGTGATACGCCCGTCCAGGTCGGTCTCGGAAAAAATGGCGGCTGCGTCTACGGCCCTGCGGTATTTCTCATCCATGAGTCAGGCTCACTGTCGCTAGCGGTTGAACCGCTCGACCAGGGCCTGGGGCCCGGAAGAGATTCGTTTTGGATCCGGACCACCGGGGCACCGGACATCGAGCCGCTGCTGCCCCGGAAAGATCCGTTCAACACAGGTAACCGGCAATTTGAGACGCACGTTAGAACTCCATGGAGAGCATTCCAAACCCATGCCGGGGTGGCCGGCGGCGGGCTGTTCGCAATGTACTTCGGGGCGGCAAGGCTCCACCGGCACTGATGCCGGGGTTGCAGCCGTACAGCGGTTTGCGCGACGGTCGAGCTTCGGGTCGACGAAGATCAACTAGGATCAAACAGGGCACCGGGCACGGTGGCGACGGAGTGTTGGCGCAGGTTAACGAGACGTTCTGCGTGCGCCATATCCTCGGGTCCGGGCGGACAGGGCAAATGCAATGAGTTCCTGTTTCGCAAACTCCGCCTTCTGAAACCAGATCACCAAATACCTGTCCGAAGCGTCGATTCTACGAAATACATCACATTTTGCAAAGCAAGGTGATGAATCATGGTGTTGTCTAATGCGAAGATTTATCGTTAAGTTCTTGATTCTAAATGGGAATTGAGCGATGCAAATTTCAAGTTTGGGTCCAGCCATAAGACGTTATCGCAAGGTAGCGGGGCTTACTCAGGCTGAACTAGGTGAAAAAACCGGTTTTGACCCTAAAACCATCAGCCGCTTCGAAACCGGCACCTACACCCCCAGCGTTGAAGCTCTGTTTCTGTTTGCCGATGTTCTGGGAGTGAAGCTGAAAGCCTTTTTTGCCGATATGGGCGAGGAAGACGAACAGCGAGCTTATTTGTTCGGTGTCATTCACAACGCCCCCCCGAAGGATCTGGGAAAGCTGATAGCAGCGGTTGACCAGGCCTTGTCCAAGCCTTAGAGCCCAGTCATGCACGAACAAGGCAGGCTATCGCCCGCGATAAACTGCCTGGTTTTTTTCAACCACGACTCCTGACAGGAACTGACAGCTGCGCCACTTAAGCTGGTGGCCTCTGTTCAGCCATCCAGCAAGGAAATCGGAGTCGCATGATGACCCACACCTACCTTCTGCTTTACGTCGACAGCCCGGCCACCAGCGCCCACTTCTACAGCCGCCTGCTGGACAAGCCGCCCGTTGAGCTGTCGCCGACGTTCGCCCTGTTCACCCTGGATTCGGGTCTCAAGCTCGGGCTGTGGTCCAGGCACACCGTAGAACCTTCGCCCCAGGCACTGCCGGGCGCGGCCGAATTGGGCCTTGCGGTGGACAACCCGGCCGAGGTCGACCGCCTGCATCAACGCTGGAGCGAACTGGGCCAGCCCATCCTCCTCGCCCCCATCGCCCTGGATTTTGGCTACACCTTTGTCGCGGTCGATCCGGACGGGCACCGGCTCAGGGTCTTTGCGCTGACCCTCGACTGATCTGCCCCGCTGCTGGCGCGCCCCTGCCCTTGCGCCAACGGCCCTCCAACTGCATCGCCAGTACACTGCCCAGCACTACGCAGGCACCGAGCAGCACTTCGGGTCGCAACGGTTCGTGCAACACCAGCGACGCCAGCAGCATCGCCAGCGGCGGGATCAGGTACATCGCAATCGCCGCCCGACTGACTTCGGTGCGCGCCAGCACATAGGCCCACGCCAGGTAAGCCAATGCACTGGGAAACAGCCCCAGCACCAGCACCGCCAGGTTCACCCGCCACGTTGCCTGCGCCACCGCCTGGGCCAGGCCCGGTGCATACACAGTCAGCAACAGGGTGCCGGACCAGACCATGTAGCACACCGTGGTCAGCACCCCGTAATGCCCCGAGTAGCGACGCTGCAACACGAAGTACAACCCCCAGGAAAACGCCGCCAGCAAAATCAGCAGCCCCCTGGGCTCAATCCCGGCCAACCCACGATCGGCGCTCATCACCAGCAGCGCCCCGAACAGCCCGAGCCCCACGCAAAACCAGCGCCAGCCGCTGACGGGCTCCTTCAACCAGAAAAACGCGATCAGCGTGCTGAAGATCGGCGCCGACTGCGCCAACACACTCGCCACACCGGCACTGACCCCTTGCTGGCCGTAATTGAGGCTGACGTGATGCAAGGCGATCGCGAAGAATCCCAGCACCAGCAGCCACGGCAGATCGCGCCAGCGCGGCAGGGAGATCTTCATCACCAGGGCCACCCCGGCCATGAACACCGAAGCGATGACAAAGCGCAGCAGCGCCAGGTGCCCCGGCCCATAACCCTCGAGCCCGATGTGGATGCCCACCGGGGAATAGGCCCAGCACAGAATGACGAAGGCGCCGGCCAGGACCGTTTTCAATACGGGGGAAATGTTCAAGGGATGAAGTCCGGGTAGCCGAGGGAAGAACCCCAGTCTCGCGCCCTGCACACCTCACCACAATTGATGGATACTGAGCCCAGACCTCACTGGAAGTGAACGATGGAACTGGCCCAACTGAACATGGTGAGAGCGGTAGCGCGCACCGGCAGCATCGCCCGTGCCGCCCTGCAATTGCATTGCGTACCCTCCAACATCACCACCCGGATCAAGCAGCTGGAGAGCGAACTGGGCACCGCACTGTTTATCCGTGCCGGTCGCGGCTTGAAAATCAGCCCGGCCGGGGAAATATTCCTCGGTTACAGCGAACGCATCCTGGCGCTGGTGGACGAAGCCAAGCGTGCCGTCGACCACAACGCCAGCCCCCGTGGCAGCCTGCGCATCGGCGCAATCGAATCCTGCGCCGGAGGCCGCCTGCCGCCGCTGCTCGCCGAATACCATCGCCGTTATCCCCACGTCACCCTGGAGCTGGTCACCGGCACCTGGTCCCAGCTGTTTGACGAACTGCAGCACCATCGGCTCGACGGCGCCCTGGTCGCCACCGACGTGCTACCCGCCAAATTGCAGCGCACCACGCTCTACCGCGAGCCATTGGTGCTGATCACCCATGCCTGCGCCGCACCGATCCTCAGTGCCGGCGACCTACACGGCCAGACCCTGTTCATGTGGCCCAGCGGCTGCCCCTATCGCCGCGCCCTGGAAGACTGGCTGGGCGCCAACGGGGTCCAGGCGTCGATCACCGGCTACGCCAGTTGGGGCACCATCATCGGCTGCGTCAGTGCGGGTGCAGGCATGGCCCTGGTGCCGGAGGGCGTGCTGGAGCGGTACGCCCAGTCCGCAGGCTTGCAGATCCATCGCTTTGCCGAATTGCAGCCGGTGGAAAATCGCTTCGTCTGGCACCAGGAAATCCAGCGCCACACGGCACGTGACGCCTTTGCCCAATTGCTGCAGGAGCAGCTCCAAGGCTGATTCAAAACCGCCGCACCGCCCCGCCACACTGGCGAGAAGCAGAAAGTTCTGATTGAGTTGCCCCCAACGCTGCCGGTATCCTGCGCACCTTTTTGTCACAAGATGTAAGGGAATACGATGAAATACCTGCGCCTCCTCCTGGCCGCACTGACCCTCTATGCCGCGCCATTCAGCGCCAGCGCCGCCGCACCTGCCGACAGCAACGACGCCGACCAGGCGACCCCGGAGCAATTCCTGGCATCACTCTCGCCGCAGCACGGCAGCATCAAACTGCCTGGCGACATTGCCCGCCTCGACCTGAGCAAAGAGTTCTACTACCTCAACCCCACCGACACTGAAAAACTCCTCACCGAAGGCTGGGGCAACCCGCCCGGTTTCAGCAACCTGGGCATGATCGTCCCGAGCAACGTCAGCCCCCTGGCAGCCGAAGGCTGGGGCGTGATCATCAGCTACAACGACGACGGGCACATCTCCGACGAAGACGCGGCAAAAATCGACTACAACGACCTGCTCAAGCAAATGCAGGCCGAAGACGAAGAAGACAACAAACAACGCAAGGAACAGGGCTACGGCGCTCTCTACCTGCTGGGTTGGGCCGAACAGCCGCGCTATGACGCGCAATCGCACAAGATGTACTGGGCCCGCGAACTCAAGGCCGAAGAAGCCAAGGACAGCACCCTGAACTACAGCATCCGCGTGCTGGGCCGCGAGGGCGTGCTGGAGCTCAACGCGGTGGCGGCCATGGCCGACTTGCCGACCATCAAGCGTGAGATGCCGAAGGTGCTGGCCTCCACCAACTTCACTGAAGGCAACCGCTACGCCGACTACAACCCGAGCACCGACAAGCTGGCCTCCTACGGCCTGGCAGCCCTGGTTGCCGGCGGTATCGCGAGCAAGGCCGGGCTGTTCGCCAAACTCGGCGTACTGCTCCTGGCGGGCAAGAAATTCATCGTGCTTGGCCTGGTCGGCCTCGGCGTGCTGATCCGCCAACTGTTCAAGAAGAAATCCTGAGCCAAAAATCGCCCCCGTGCTGCGGGGGCGATGCCTGCCCCAATCCCCGGGCGGATAAACGCCTTACTGCTTCGGACATTTTCAATGCGCCTGCTATAAGCCATGGCGACAACGTCCTTGTACTCCACGCCCGTCATCAGCGCCGCATGCGACTGCCGTTTCCCCTGCATCCAGGGCAGGCGAAATTCAACCGCAAGCACGATAAGCCTGAAGCATTGAATTCAAAAAATGGGGAGTGATTCGAGAAAAGACTCGTTGAAGAACATCAACGAGTAAGCGTTATGGAGGCAACCCCACCAGCCACACCCCGGCACACAATGTTCCCGCTGTGGCTGCTGCCTTCCGGCTCTGACCAGGTTCACGGGTAATCGTTGCGGGGGGACCGATGGGGTCACCATAACGACGCTCACCTGACGGCGAGCCGCGCCATTGTACCTATCTGAGTCGAAGTTACAACCGCTGCATGCAGATTAAAAAATATGATGGGCTTCAAGCACTTGTCGCAGGAGCAGGCACGCTGTGGGCAGTCGTTGTGGCGGAGTGTTGCACCGACTCCCGGGGACGGGTTGCTGATAAGGCATGAGGCTGGTCGGGGAGCCTGGAAGGCCGGGCTGCCCCACCCAGCCTTCAGCGACGGTGTTAATCCAGGGCCAGGACGTCGTCAGCCTTGCCGCCTTCCTGCTGGATGACCAGGTGAATGAAGTGCAGCTTGGCAATCACCGCCGGCGGCAGGACGAAGGGGTAGAAGTCCGGCTGGCCCATGCTGCGCGACAACTCGTTGAGCATCCCGGCCAACTCGATCCAGGCGTTGACGAACGAGAGGAAGGCCGGCCCGCCCGGGTGTTCGGGGTCGTACAAGGTGCTCAAGGGAAACGGCTGGTAATCGAAATCCATCTCCCGCGCGCTCATGCCAAAACCCAGGGCGGTGTCGACCGCGTCCATCATGTGCAGGTAATGGGCCCAGGTTTCCGCCCAATCCTCCCAAGGGTGCATGGTGGCGTAGGCACTGACGCTGTTCTGCTGCCAGTCCAGCGGCGCACCTTGTTGATAGTGACGCTCCAGCGCCTCGGCATAACTGGCCCGCTCGTCGCCAAACAGGCCGCGAAACGGCTCCAGCCAATGGCTGTTGGCGATCAGGCGGTCCCAGTAGTAATGCCCCACCTCGTGGCGAAAATGCCCGAGCAAGGTCCGGTACGGCTCATGCATCTGCACTCGGACCTTTTCCCGGTGCGCATCGTCGGCCTCTTTGATGTCCAGGGTGATCAGGCCGTTGGCATGGCCGGTGGTGGGGGCCTTGCCTTCAAGGTCGACACCGACGAAATCGAACGCCAGGCCGCTGTCCTCGTCCTGGGTTTTGGGGATGACCTGCAGGCCCAGGCTGACCAACTGCGCCACCAGACGCCGCTTGGCGATCTCCACCTTGCGCCACCGCTCAGGGTTCTCGGCCACCGACAGGTCAGGAATGGTCCGATTGAGGCTGCAGGCAATGCACAGGGTGCCCGCGCCATAGGCCGGCAGCAGCCAGTTGCAGGCCGCCGAGGTATCAAGGTTGGCGCAACGACGAAACAGCCCCGCCGGCGGGTCGGCATCGAGCGTCCAGGTATCGACCTCAAAACCAGGCTGCAAGGAGGTCAGGCGGCTCTGCTCCGGCTGGTAACCCAGGGCGGCGGAACAGGCCAGGCACTGGCTGTTGCGAAAGAACAGCGATTGCCCGCAGCGGCACTGCCAGACTTTGCTGTTGCGACTCTGCTCGGCCATGAATGGCGCGGCGATGCGAGAACTGAGCTGCTCGAAAAAACGGTACATGACGATCCCTCCCTGAGGCTTGCCAAGACTAGATCACGGGCAAGCTTCAGGGGTTCCAAGATTCGCTCGATTAATCGGCAGGTGGTCGCGATTGCCCGCCGCCGATCAGACCGTGATGCCGTGCCCGGAAAGAAAGCCGACGAACGCTTCTTCGTCCAACACTTTCAGCCCCAACTCATTGGCCTTGGCCAGTTTTGAACCGGCGCCGGGGCCCGCCACCACACAGTAGGTTTTCGCCGACACGGATCCGGCCACCTTGGCGCCCAGGCTTTCCAGCTTGTCCTTGGCCACGTCGCGGCTCATCAACTCCAGGGAGCCGGTGAGCACCCAGGTCTGGCCCGCCAACGGCAAGCCTTCGACGACCCTTTTCTCGCTCTGCCAGTGCATGCCGAACGCCTTCAACTGCGCCTCGATGGCCAGCGCCCGCTGGGCATTGCCCTCGATATCGAAGAAGTCGCGCACCGCCTTGGCCTGTTTCTCCGGCAGGGCCTGGCGCATATCGAGCCAGTCAGCGGCCACCACCGCCTGCAAGGTGCCGAACTTGTCGGCCAGCTTCTGCGCCGCGCCCGGCCCCACCGAGGGGATATGCAGCTTGTCGAGCATGCCTTCCAGGGTGGTGCTGGCGGCAAAGTCGGCGCCCAGCTCGCCCTGATCCTGCAGCACCAGCCCACACTGGTCCGGGTCCAGCAAGGCGCCGATCACCTCCTGGTTGTGGCTGTCTTCAAAGAAGCTGTGAATCTCGTGAGCCACTTCCAGGCCGACGTCCGGCAGGTAGGTCAAGACTTCGGGCAAGGCCTGCTGGACCCGCTCCAGGGACGCCAGGGACCGCGCCAGGACCTTGGCCGTCTCCTCGCCCACGTCCGGGATCCCCAAGGCATAGATAAAACGCGCCAGGGTTGGGGTCTTGCTGTCTTCGATGGCCTTGAGCAGCTTGTTGCTGGACACCTCGGCAAAGCCTTCAAGGTCGATGATCTGGTCGTACTTGAGCCTGTACAGGTCAGCCGGCGAGCCGATGAGTTTCTCGTCCACCAGTTGCTCGATGGTCTTGTCCCCCAGGCCCTCGATGTCCATGGCACGCCGCGACACAAAGTGAATGATCGCCTGCTTCAACTGGGCACCACAGGCCAGGCGCCCGACACAGCGGTACACCGCTCCTTCGCTGACGGTCTCGCGGCCCTTGCTGCGCTTGACCAACTGGGTGCGCTCGACATGGGAGCCGCACACCGGGCAGTTCTCGGGAATCTGCACCGGCCGGGCGTTTTCCGGCCGACGCTCGGTGACCACTTGCACCACCTGCGGAATCACATCGCCTGCCCGACGAATGATCACGGTATCGCCGATCATCAGCCCCAGGCGCGCCACTTCATCCATGTTGTGCAAGGTGGCGTTGGACACAGTGACTCCGGCAACCTTGACCGGCTTCAAGCGCGCCACCGGGGTGACGGCCCCGGTACGGCCGACCTGGAATTCCACGTCGAGCAGCTCGGTGAGCTCTTCCATGGCCGGGAATTTATGGGCAATCGCCCAGCGCGGCTCGCGGGCACGGAAACCCAACTCGCGCTGCGCGGCAATGCTATTGACCTTGAACACCACGCCATCGATCTCATAGGGCAACGCGTTGCGGCGCTCACCGATATCGCGGTAGTAGTCCAGGCACTCGTCGATGCCCTTGGCCAGTTTCAGCTCGCGGTTGATCGGCATGCCCCACTGCTTCAGTTGCTGCAGGTTGCCGATATGGCTGTCGGCAATGTCGGCCGTGACCTGGCCGATACCGTAGCAGCAGAACTCCAGCGGGCGGCTGGCGGTGATTTTCGAATCCAGCTGACGCAAGCTGCCTGCCGCCGCATTACGCGGGTTGGCGAAGGTCTTGCCGCCTATTTCCAGCTGCGTGGCATTCAGGCGCTCGAAGCCGGCCTTGGACATAAACACCTCACCACGCACCTCCAGGGTCGGCGGCCAGCCACTGCCCTGCAACTTGAGCGGGATGTTGCGCACCGTGCGCACATTGACGCTGATGTCTTCGCCGGTGGTGCCGTCGCCGCGTGTCGCGCCGCGCACCAGCACGCCGTCCTGATACAGCAGGCTGACCGCCAGGCCATCGAGCTTGGGCTCACAGCTGTACTCAACCGCCACCCCGGCGCCGAACAGATCGCCGGCCGGCAGATCCAGGCCTTCGGTGACCCGACGATCGAACTCGCGCATATCGACTTCTTCGAAGGCGTTGCCGAGGCTGAGCATGGGAATTTCATGGCGCACCTGGGTGAACGCCGAGAGTGCCGCGCTGCCGACACGCTGGGTCGGTGAATCGCTGGTCACCAGTTCAGGATGCTCGGCTTCCAGGGCCTTGAGCTCGTGGAACAGCCGATCGTACTCAGCGTCCGGGATGCTCGGCTCGTCGAGTACGTGGTAGCGGTAGTTGTGCTGATCCAACTCAGCGCGCAGCTCAAGAATGCGGGTTTCGGCGGCGGTCATGATGTTCTCTCACAAAGCAAAAGAGCAGCCTAGGCTGCTCGATCTGAAGATGGTTTCAGAAGCATCGCCGGCCAACCGGTGCCTGCGCGATCCTGATCGATCGGCGGCAACCGGCGGGCCGGCGAGCAAGCGCTTAGCGCTTTTGAGTCAGGGCGCGACGTTCGAATTCGACGATGCGTTGACGGTAGTGTTCGATGGTCTGGGCGGTCAGCACGCTGCGCTGGTCGTCCTTGAGTTCGCCATTGAGTTCCTGGGACAGCTTGCGCGCCGCCGCCACCATCACGTCGAAGGCTTGCTTCGGGTGACGCGGGCCTGGCAAACCGAGGAAGAAACTCACGGCCGGCGTGCTGAAGTGGTCGATATCGTCGAGATCGAACACACCCGGCTTGACCGCGTTGGCCATGGAGAACAGCACTTCGCCGTTACCGGCCATGCTTTCGTGGCGGTGGAAAATATCCATCTCGCCAAAGCGCAGGCCGCTTTCCAGAATGTTCTGCAACAGGGCCGGCCCCTTGAAGCCCACGGAGTCGCGGCAGATCACGCTGATCACCAGCACTTCTTCGGCCTGTGGCTGGTCCTTGTCGACGTGGCTGGAAACTTTGTTTTCGTCCGGGAAATCATCGTCGCGGCTGCTGAAGCTCGGACCGCTGTCCAGGTCCAGGTTGAGGTCACCCTGATGCGGCTCGTTGCCACGCTTGCCACGCTTGGAACCCGACTCGCGGGGCTCACGGGCAGGCATGCTCACCGACGGCAAATCATGCTCGTCGAGTTGCGGTTCCTTATGGGTATCCAGTACCCGTGGCGGGCCCAACAGTTCGGCACTGGTGTCCTCGTCCGGCAGGTTGGACAGGCTTCGATCCAGACGGAACTTCAACTTTCCCTTGCCGCCGCGCATACGGCGCCAGCCATCGAAAAGAATACCGGCAATGACAATAATGCCGATGACGATCAGCCACTCGCGCAGACCGATTTCCATGTAATCCCGTGCCTCTATAAAAAATGCTGAAAAATAAGGGGTTTAGCAAACTGCAAACCGCTTTAAAACGTGGCGCCAACTCTATGTTCTGAATGGCGTTTTGCCCACGCATACGAAAAATTGACATTAAACTAGCACGACCAAAGATAACTTTACACCGTCTGTCGCAATGGCTAGCGCCATTATGTTGATTGGCCAGCAGTATGAGTGGCTAAAACGCTGTTACTTGCCGCCC
Organism: Pseudomonas sp. CF161; assembly: GCF_000416215.1. Classification (NCBI taxonomy): domain Bacteria; kingdom Pseudomonadati; phylum Pseudomonadota; class Gammaproteobacteria; order Pseudomonadales; family Pseudomonadaceae; genus Pseudomonas; species Pseudomonas sp. CF161. The sequence continues at coordinate 168,003 of NZ_ATLP01000125.1, read as the reverse complement.
CAACTGCCCGGATCAATCACGACTCAGGCGTCCACCATCGCCATCGCCTCCTCGACATCCACTGCTACCAGGCGCGAACATCCGGGCTCGTGCATCGTTACCCCCATTAACTGATCGGCCATTTCCATGGCGATCTTATTGTGGGTGATATAGATGAACTGCACCGTCTGCGACATCTCCTTGACCAAGCGTGCATAGCGTCCAACGTTAGCGTCATCCAGCGGCGCGTCAACTTCATCGAGCATGCAGAACGGCGCCGGATTCAACTTGAAGATGGCAAATACGAGGGCCAATGCGGTCAACGCCTTTTCACCACCGGAGAGCAAATGAATGGTGCTGTTCTTCTTGCCCGGCGGACGCGCCATGATCGTTACCCCTGTATCGAGTAGATCTTCGCCCGTCAGTTCCAAATATGCGCTGCCACCGCCGAAAACTTTTGGAAAGAGTGCCTGTAAACCCGCGTTAATCTGATCAAAGGTATCTTTGAAGCGGTTACGGGTTTCTTTGTCGATCTTGCGAATCACGTTTTCCAGAGTGTCGAGCGCTTCCACCAGATCGGCGTTCTGGGCATCCAGATAACGTTTACGTTCGGACTGCTGCTGGTATTCATCAATGGCCGCGAGGTTGATGGCGCCCAGGCGCTGGATCCGCGCGGCAATGCGTTCAAGTTCTTCTTCGGCGTCTTTCTCGTTGGCCTCACCGGTCAGGGTGGCCAACACGCCTTGCAGGTCGTAGCCATCTTCCAGCAACTGGTCCTGCAGCGTCTTGCGGCGCACGGTCAGGGCTTGCCATTCCATGCGCTGCTGTTCGAGTTGGCCGCGGATCAACTGGGATTGCTGTTCGGCCTGGGTGCGGCGCTTCTCGGCGTCGCGCAGCTCGCGGTCGGCGTCTTCCAGAGCGATCTGCGCGGTCTTGAGCTCGACGTCCACCGTCATGCGCTTTTCCAGCAACTCTTCGAGCTTCAGGCGCAGCTCTTCCAGTGGCGCTTCGCCCTCCTCCAGGTTGAGGCTCAGTTGCTCGCGCTTTTCGGTGAGGCGCTCGGATTGCAGCTCCAGACGCTCCAACGCCTGGCGCGTGGAGTCGTGCTGGGCCTTGAGCGAGCCCAGGCGCACTGCCAGTTGATGGGCGTGATCCTTGTGTTGACGGGCCTCCTGGCGCACCCGATCGAGGCGCTCGCGCAAGTTGTCACGCTGGGCCAGCAGCAGTTCACGCTGCTCGGTATCCAGGGCCATGCTGTCGAGGGCTTCCTGCAATTGCAGGCGGGCTTCGCCCACTTGTTCGTGCTCCAGGGCACGCTGTTCGCCCAGCTCGCTCACCTCCTCGTCGAGGCGGGTGCGGCGCAGGGCCAGCTGTTCGACCTTGGCCTTGCCGGCGGAGAGCTTGGCTTTCAATTCGCCCTGCTGGCGCGCTTCGTCCTGCAGCAAACGGCGCAGGTGCTCGCGGCCGTTTTCCTGCTGGCGTTGCTGGGCCCGCAGGTTCAATAACTGGCTTTCCAGGGCCTCGACCGTGGCTTCACGCTCATCGCGCTCAAGGCCCAGCTGCTGGATTTCCTGGTTGCGCGCGAGCATCCCGCTTTCCGCTTCGCTGGCCCGGCGCCCCCGTAAAAAGTGCCGCCCAACCCAGAAGCCATCGCGGCTGATCAGGCTTTCGCCGGCCGCCAGCTGGCCACGCAGGGCCAGGGCCTGCTCCAGGCTTTCCACCGGCTTGACCTGCCCCAACCAGGGCGACAGATCGACCTGTGCCTCCACCTTGTCCAGCAGGCTGCCGGCAATCCGCAAACCATCGCCCGCCAGTTGCAGCAGGCGCAGGTCGCCCTGATGAAAGCCCGCCAGATCGAAGCCGGCAAAGTCATCCACCAGCACCGCTTGCAGGTCGGCGCCCAGCACGGTTTCCACCGCCAGCTCCCAACCCGGGTCGACCTTCAGGCCCTCGGCCAAACGCGGGCGCTCGGCCAAGTTCTGCTCGCGCAGCCATTGCGCGGTGCCGGTGCCTGGATCGAGGGCGGCCTGTTGCAGCGCCTCCAGGGAAGCCAGACGACCGTTGAGACGCTGCAATTCACCCTGGGCCTGCTGCTGGGCCTGGGTCGCTTGCTGCAACTCCTGGCGCAACTGCTCCAGGCGCTCGACCTGGGACTCTTCGCTGGCCTGCAGGTCTTCCAGGGTCGCCTCGCTGGCGGCGAGTTCTTCATTCAATTCGAGGATCGCAGCGTCTTCCGGGTCGGCGGCGAGCAACGCCCGCTCCTCGACCAGGCGCCGCTGCCGTTCAGCCAGGCGCTCCATGCTGCCTTCGAGCTGCTGGATACGCGATTGCTGAACCTCGGCCTGGCGCTGCGGCTCGGCAGAGCTCAGGTTGAAGTTGTCCCACTGTTCTTGCCAGCCGTGCATGGTGGTTTCGGCGTCTTCCAGGGCCGCGGCGGCTTCTTCGGCGGCGGCGCTGGTGACTTCCTGCTCGGGCTCGAGCATTTCCAGCTCTTCGCCCAATGTCGCGAGCAAGGTGCGGTCATGGCCCAGGTGCGATTCGGTTTCCAGGCGCGCGCGCTCGGCCTCGCGCAAATCATCCTGCAACTGGCGCAGCCGCTGCTGACCATGCTGGATGCTCTGCTCGACCCGGGCGATATCGCCGCCGACCGAATAGAAGCGCCCCTGCACCAGATTGAAGCGCTCGGACAGATCGTGGTGCCCGTCACGCAGGCGCTCGATGGCCGCATCGGCATTGCGCTGTTCCGCCACCAGGGCTTCGAAGCTGATTTCCTGGTTGCCGATGATCGACTCGCGCTGGGCCACCTGCTCATGCAAGGCCTGCCAGCGCAGCGCCGAGAGCTGGGCCTTGAGCTGACGCTCCTCGCCCTTGTATTCCTGGTACTTTTCCGCCGCCTGGGCCTGGCGATGCAAGCGCTCGAGCTGGCGTTCGAGTTCTTCGCGCAAGTCAGTCAGGCGCGCCAGGTTTTCGTGGGTGCGGCGGATGCGATTCTCGGTCTCGCGCCGGCGCTCCTTGTACTTGGAGATGCCGGCCGCTTCTTCGATAAAGTTGCGCAGATCCTCGGGCTTGGCTTCGATCAGCTTGGAGATCATGCCCTGCTCGATGATCGAGTAGCTGCGTGGCCCCAGGCCGGTGCCGAGGAAAATGTCGGTAATGTCCCGCCGCCGGCATTTGGTGCCGTTGAGGAAATAACTGTTCTGGCTGTCGCGGGTCACTTTGCGCCGAATGGAAATTTCCGCATAGGCCGCGTACTCGCCGACCAGGGTGCCGTCGGAGTTGTCGAACACCAGCTCGATACTCGCCTGACTCACCGGTTTACGGCTGGTGGAGCCGTTGAAGATGACGTCGGTCATCGACTCGCCGCGCAAATTCTTGGCCGAGCTTTCGCCCATCACCCAGCGTACGGCGTCGATGATGTTCGACTTGCCGCAGCCATTGGGCCCGACCACCGCCGCCATGTTACTGGGGAAGTTGACGGTCGTCGGGTCGACGAAAGACTTGAACCCGGCAAGCTTGATGCACTTGAGCCGCACGTTTAGGCGACCGTCAACGCAGAAACCACCAGGTCGCAACTGCGCTGGGCGTAGGCCGTCAGCACCAGGCGGATTTGCGGCAGGTCACGGGCCATCACCGCCGCCAGCAACTGCTCGAACAACGCCAGGAACTCGCTCATCTCCGCCTTGCGCTGCTCCAGCGCCAGGAAGTAGGCACGGCTCATGGCCGGCTGCAGGTTCTCGACGGTTTCCTGCAGGTATGGGTTGTTGGCAAAGGGATAGGCCGCGCGCATCACATTGAAGCTGTCTTCAACGAAGGAGCGGATGTCCTGGCGCTCGTAGGCGGCGATCAGGCGCTGCTGGATCTGCAGAAACGGCGCCATGTCGACCTGAACCTTCCAGCCGCTGGCCACCGAGTTGCCGAGCAGGATGTACAGCTCGCTCATCAGGGTGCACAGGCTCTGCACCTTGTGCGCGGTGAGTTCGGTGACATGGGCCCCACGTCGCGGCAGGATCGCGATCAGGTGGCGACGTTCGAGGATCAGCAAGGCTTCGCGGACCGAACCGCGACTGACATTGAGTGCCAGCGTGACCTTCTGCTCCTGAATGCGCTCCCCAGGCTTGAGATCGCCGCGAATGATACGTTCGGCGAGGTGGTGAGCAATTTGCTCGGCGAGGCTGTCCGGCGCCTTGAACGTCATGGTTTTCCTTCAAAAATCTTCGATCAGTACAGGCGGCGCAGTGTAGCGCAATTGACACGTCATGGCGGAGTGCCCAAACAGCACAATTGGCATGAAATAAGCACATTTACTCATTCAAGCCACCCCGATCGGGGCGATTGCCCGATGCCGCGAGCCACTGCCAAGGATCGATGGCAAGCGCACGCACAGCGCGCCTTTGAGCAGCGCTGACGGCCTTGCAAGGCGGCCTCGGGGATCTTGGCCATACTTGAATTGTTGATCGCCAAAAATTCCTGACCCATAGGTCAGAAATTCATTGACCGAAAAGTCAGATCTGACTAAATTCGGCCCACAGCGATTAACAACAATAATGAGTCTGCGAGGCCTTCCGTGATCCAGTTTTTACTTAACCAGAAGCTGTGCAGTGAGCACGTCCTGGACCCGAACCTGACCGTGCTCAATTACCTGCGCGAACACTTGGGCAAACCCGGCACCAAAGAAGGCTGCGCCAGTGGCGACTGCGGCGCCTGCACGGTGGTGGTCGGCGAATTGCAGACGGACGCCACAGGCGTCGAGCGAATCCGCTATCGCAGCCTCAACTCGTGCCTGACCTTTGTCTCGTCGCTGCATGGCAAACAATTGATCAGCGTCGAAGACCTCAAGCATCAAGGCCAGTTGCACAGCGTGCAGAAGGCCATGGTCGAGTGCCATGGCTCGCAATGCGGCTTCTGCACCCCGGGCTTTGTCATGTCGCTGTTCGCCCTGCAAAAGAACAGCGACCAGCCAGACGCGCACAAGGCCCACGAAGCCCTGGCCGGCAACCTGTGCCGCTGCACCGGCTATCGACCGATCCTGGCCGCTGCCGCGCAAGCCTGCGACGGCGAGCAGCCGGACCAGTTCGACGCTGGCGAAAGCGACACCATCGCCCGCCTCAAGGCCATTGCCCCCCGTGACACCGGCGAACTCAACAGTGGCGACAAACGCTGCCTGGTGCCGCTGACCGTCGCCGACCTGGCCGACCTCTATGACGCCTACCCCCAGGCCCGGTTGCTGGCCGGTGGCACCGACCTGGCGCTGGAGGTCACCCAGTTCCACCGCACCTTGCCAGTGATGATCTACGTCGGCAACGTTGCAGAAATGAAGCGCATCGAACACTTCGACGACCGCCTGGAAATCGGCGCCGCCACCGCCCTCACCGACTGCTACGAGGCGCTGAACGCCGAGTACCCGGACTTCGGCGAACTGCTGCAGCGCTTCGCATCCCTGCAGATCCGCAACCAGGGCACCCTGGGCGGCAACATTGGCAACGCCTCGCCCATTGGTGACTCGCCGCCGCTGCTGATCGCCCTCGGTGCGCAGATCGTGCTGTGCAAAGGCAACACCCGCCGCACCCTGGCCCTGGAAGACTATTTCATCGATTACCGGGTGACCGCGCGCCAGGAAAGCGAGTTCATCGAGAAGATCATCGTGCCCCGCGCCAGCGCCGAGCAGCTGTTTCGCGCGTACAAGGTCTCCAAGCGCCTGGATGATGATATTTCCGCAGTCTGCGCCGCCTTCAACCTGCGCCTGGAAAACGGCACGGTGGTCGACGCCCGCGTGGCCTTCGGCGGTATGGCCGCCATCCCCAAGCGCGCCAAGCACTGCGAAGCCGTGCTGCGCGGCGCGCCCTGGAACACTCACACCGTGGAACGCGCCTGCGCCGCCCTGGCCGAAGACTTCACTCCGCTCTCGGACTTTCGCGCGAGCAAGGAATACCGCCTGCTCAGCGCCCAGAACCTGCTGCGCAAATACTTTATCGAGCTGCAAACACCGCACATCGAGACTCGGGTGACCGCTTATGTCTAATCATCACAAGGTCGAGAAGACCCAAGCCGAACTCGCCGCCCTGTTCCAGCAGGACCTCACCACCGGCGTCGGGCGCAGCGTCAAGCACGACAGCGCCGACAAGCACGTGTCCGGCGAAGCGCAGTACATCGACGACCGGCTGGAGTTTCCCAACCAGTTGCACGTGTACGCCCGGCTCTCGGACCGCGCCCACGCGAAAATCCTCAGCATCGACACCACGCCCTGCTACGCCTTTGCCGGTGTACGCATTGTCATCACCCATCAGGACATTCCCGGGCTCAAGGACATCGGCCCGTTGCTCCCGGGCGATCCGCTGCTGGCCATCGATGATGTGCAGTTCGTCGGGCAGCCGGTGCTGGCCGTCGCCGCCAGGGACCTGGACACCGCACGCCAGGCCGCCATGGCCGCGATCATCGAATACCAGGACCTGGAGCCGGTGCTGGACGTGGTCGAGGCCCTGCGCAAGCGCCACTTCGTGCTCGACAGCCACACCCACCAGCGCGGCGACTCGGCCCATGCGCTGGCGACCGCCGAACACCGGATCCAGGGTTCGCTGCACATCGGCGGCCAGGAGCACTTCTACCTCGAGACCCAGATTTCTTCGGTGATGCCCACCGAAGACGGCGGCATGATCGTCTACTGCTCCACGCAAAACCCCACCGAAGTGCAGAAGCTGGTGGCCGAAGTGCTGGACGTGTCGATGAACAAGATCGTGGTCGACATGCGGCGCATGGGCGGCGGTTTTGGCGGCAAGGAAACCCAGGCCGCCAGCCCGGCGTGCCTGTGCGCGGTGATTGCGCACCTCACCGGCCAGCCGACCAAGATGCGCCTGCCGCGGGTCGAAGACATGCTGATGACCGGCAAGCGTCACCCGTTCTACATCGAGTACGACGTCGGCTTCGACAGCAACGGCCGGCTGCACGGGATCCAGCTGGAACTGGCGGGCAACTGCGGCTGCTCGCCGGACCTCTCGGCATCGATTGTCGACCGAGCCATGTTCCATGCCGACAACTCGTACTACCTGGGCGATGCCACCATCAACGGCCATCGCTGCAAGACCAACACCGCGTCCAACACCGCCTACCGGGGCTTCGGCGGCCCGCAAGGCATGGTCGCCATCGAAGAAGTCATGGATGCCATCGCCCGCCACCTGGCGCTGGACCCGCTGGCGGTGCGCAAGGCCAACTACTACGGCAAGACCGAGCGCAACGTCACCCACTACTACCAGACCGTCGAGCACAACATGCTCGAGGAAATGACCGCCGAACTGGAAGCCAGCAGCCAGTATGCCGAGCGCCGTGAAGCGATCCGCCGCTACAACGCCAACAGCCCGATCCTGAAAAAAGGCCTGGCGCTGACCCCGGTCAAATTCGGTATTTCCTTTACCGCCAGCTTCCTCAACCAGGCCGGCGCGCTGATCCACATCTACACCGACGGCAGCATTCACCTGAACCACGGCGGCACCGAAATGGGCCAGGGCCTGAACACCAAGGTCGCGCAGGTGGTGGCAGAAGTGTTCCAGGTGGAAATGGACCGGGTGCAGATCACCGCGACCAACACTGACAAGGTGCCCAACACCTCGCCGACCGCTGCCTCCAGCGGTGCCGACCTGAACGGCAAGGCGGCGCAGAACGCGGCCGAGATCATCAAGCAGCGCCTGGTGGAGTTTGCCGCGCGGCAGTACAAGGTCAGCGAAGAAGACGTGGAGTTCCACAATGGCCACGTGCGGGTGCGCGACCACATCCTGACCTTTGAAGCCCTGATCCAGCAGGCGTATTTCAATCAGGTCTCGCTGTCGAGCACGGGCTTCTACAAGACCCCGAAAATCTATTACGACCGCAGCCAGGCCCGCGGCCGGCCGTTCTATTACTTTGCCTTCGGCGCGGCCTGCGCCGAGGTGATCGTCGACACCCTGACCGGCGAATACAAAATGCTGCGCACCGATATCCTGCACGACGTCGGCGCCTCCCTGAACCCGGCCATCGATATCGGCCAGGTCGAGGGAGGGTTTATCCAGGGCATGGGCTGGCTGACCATGGAGGAGCTGGTGTGGAACGCCAAGGGCAAACTGATGACCAATGGCCCTGCCAGCTACAAGATCCCAGCCGTGGCCGACATGCCCCTGGACCTGCGGGTCAAGCTGGTGGAAAACCGCAAGAACCCGGAAGACACGGTGTTCCATTCCAAGGCCGTGGGCGAGCCGCCGTTCATGCTGGGCATCGCCGCCTGGTGTGCGATCAAGGATGCCGTGGCCAGCCTCGGCGACTATCGCCAGCAGCCGAAGATCGACGCCCCGGCGACCCCGGAGCGGGTGTTGTGGGGCTGCGAGCAGATGCGCCAGCTGAACGCTGCAAAAGCGGTGCAACCCGAAACCGAACTGGCTTCGCTCTGAGGTGACCATGAACAACTGGATCAGCGCCCTCGCCGACCTGCAGCACCAGGGGGAACCCTGCGTGCTGGTGACCATCATCGAAGAGCTCGGCTCCACGCCGCGCAATGCCGGTTCGAAGATGGTCATCAGCGCGGCGCACAGCTTCGACACCATCGGCGGCGGCCACCTGGAATACAAAGCCATGCAGATCGCCCGGGACATGCTCCTGCGCGGCCAGCAGAACACTCACCTGGAGCGCTTCAGCCTCGGCGCCAGCCTTGGCCAGTGCTGCGGCGGGGTTACCGTGCTGCTGTTCGAACCCATGGGCCAGGTGCAGGCGCAGATCGCGGTATTCGGCGCCGGCCACGTCGGCCGCGCCCTGGTGCCGCTGCTGGCGAGCCTGCCATGCCGGGTGCGCTGGATCGACTCAAGGGAGCAGGAGTTCCCGCAACAGATCCCCCACGGCGTGCGCAAAATCGTCAGCGAAGAGCCCGTCGATGAAATTGCCGAGCTACCGGTGGGCAGCTATTGCATTGTCATGACTCATAATCACCAGCTCGACCTGGAACTGACCGCCGCGATCCTCAAGCGCAACGACTTTGCCTACTTCGGCCTGATCGGTTCGAAGACCAAACGCGTCAAGTTCGAACACCGCCTGCGCGACCGCGGTTTCGACAGCGGCGTGCTGCAACGCATGCGCTGCCCAATGGGCCTGGGTGAGGTCAAAGGCAAGTTGCCGGTGGAAATCGCCATCTCCATCGCCGGCGAAATCATCGCCACCTATAACGCCAATTTCGGCCAGCACAGCGCCAGCGCCGAACCCATTGCCAAACTGCTGCCGGCTTCGCGCCGCAGCCAGGCTTCAAACTGAAAAACCACTGATTGAGAATCTCCATGCCTCTGACACGCAAAGCCTACCGGGCCGCCATCCTGCACAGCATTGCCGACCCCGCCGTGGTCGGTATCGAAGCCTCGTACGAGTACTTCGAAGACGGCCTGCTGGTGGTCGAAAACGGCCAGATCAGCGCCCTGGGCCACGCCAGCGAACTGCTCGCCCACCTGCCTGCCGATATCGAAATCAACCACTATCAGGATGCCCTGATCACCCCGGGTTTTATCGACACCCACATCCACCTGCCGCAAACCGGCATGGTCGGTGCGTACGGCGAGCAGCTGCTGGACTGGCTCAACACCTACACCTTCCCCTGCGAAAGCCAGTTCGCCGACCAGGCCCACGCCGATGAAGTCGCCGATATTTTCATCAAGGAACTGCTGCGCAACGGCACCACCACGGCCCTGGTATTCGGCAGCGTGCACCCGCAGTCGGTGAATGCTTTCTTTGAGGCGGCGCACAAGCTCGACCTGCGGATGATCGCCGGCAAAGTGATGATGGACCGCAACGCCCCGGACTACCTGACCGACACCGCCGAATCCGGTTACCAGGAAAGCAAGACGCTGATCGAACGCTGGCACGGCAAGGGCCGCCTGCACTATGCGGTGACCCCGCGCTTCGCCCCCACCAGCACCCCGGAACAACTGACCCTGGCCGGCCAGTTGCTCACCGAGTACCCCGACCTCTACATGCAGACCCACATCAGTGAAAACCTGCAGGAGATCGAGTGGGTCAAGGAGCTGTTTCCGGAGCGCAAGGGCTACCTGGACGTGTACGACCATTACCAGTTGCTCGGCGAGCGCTCGGTGTTCGCCCACGGCGTGCACCTGTGCGACGACGAATGCGCGCGCCTGGCTGAAACCGGCTCGGCCGTGGCCTTTTGCCCGACCTCGAACTTCTTCCTCGGCAGCGGCCTGTTCAACCTGCCGATGGCGGAAAAGCACAACCTCAACGTCGGCCTGGGCACCGACGTCGGTGGCGGCACCAGCTTTTCGCTTCTGCAAACCCTCAACGAAGCCTACAAGGTCATGCAACTGCAAGGCGCACGTCTGAGCCCTTTCAAGTCGCTGTACCTGGCCACCCTCGGCGGCGCCCGGGCGTTGCGCCTGGAAGAGCGGATCGGCACCTTGCAACCGGGCACCGATGCCGACTTCCTGGTGCTCGACTACCACGCCACACCGCTGCTCAGCTATCGCCTGACGCAGGCCAGGAGCATCGCCGAAACCCTGTTCGTGCTGATGACCCTGGGCGATGACCGCACCGTGTCCCAGACCTACGCCGCCGGCCAGCTGGTCCACCAGCGCTAGGGGCCAAGGCAAAATCCCCCGTCCGGGATCAACCGGGCGGGGGATTTTTCATGGCTGCTCAGATGCACAGGGCGCCCTGTGCGCGCAGCGGGTCAGAAGGTCACTTCCAGATTCAGGGTCGGGGTCGAGGTGCGGGTTCCGCGTCCGCCGTCGACACCAAACTTGTTGTGCCAGTACTCGTAGCCCACGCCCAGGTAGAGGTTGGGCTTGACGTTTTTACCCGGCAGCACCGCCACCATCAGCGCCGTGCGGACCAGAGTTTCCGGCGCGGTGTCGCGGTAGTTGTAATCGTGGCCCTTCTCCCCGGTGTAGTTGATGAAACCCTGGAACTTGGCGCCGTGGCTGCCCACCTCGAACGGGCGCATCCAGGCCAGGTTCAGCAGGTAGGTGTCATCAAAGGTGTGATCCGGATCCTTGGCCCCGGGGATCCCGGAATGGTTGTTTTCCTTGTAGTACAAGAGGCTCAGGTCAAGCACGCCGACGGTGTTGAACTTCAGGGTCGGGCCGAACACCAAGGCGCGTTTTTTCGCCGAGCCCAGGTTGTTGTTGCGGCTGGCATCAAAACCCAGGGTCAGCGCGTAATCCTTGATCGCGCCAGTGCCCAGTGGCGTGTCGAAGACCCGTGAAGCGAAGAGTTGGTGGCGATAGACGCCATAGACTTCACTGCTGCCTTCGCGAGTGCCCTTGCGTGGGTCGTCATTGTCGGAAAGCAGCACGTCCAGGTGCAGGTAGTTGCTGCCGTACTGGTAGCCACTGGCGTGGGTGAAGCTGTAGATGCGCTTGCTGATGTAGTGCGGGTTGTTGGGGTTGGTGAACTCTTTGCCGTAACGAAACCCGACGCTGTTGTTCATCCATTCCACCGCCACCGCTTCCCCGGCGCCAATGATGCTCATCAGCAGGGTTGCGCCTTGAAGTGCCTTTCTCATTTTTATTATGTCCTGTGCCTGATACAGGCCCGGCCGGCTGCCGGGCAGTGCCTATCGAGCCCTGAACCACCAGGAAATAGAGGCGCGGCACCTTGGCCCCTGCCGCTACTGCCTGATCGGGACTCGACGCAAAAACTGTATACAAACAGCTACAAAATTGCACAAACAATTGATCACAACATTTCAAATAGTTTGCCAGCAGCGTTGAGATCCGCGACTGAGGGTAATTAAAACAAGGCGTTGCACGCAGCCGTCGCTGCGGCAAAAACGTGCACAGCGCTTTTCACCCGGCCAAAAAAATCCCCCGCCCCGGTCAACCCGGGCGGGGGATGTTTATCTCAGGTCAATCAGAGCTTGGCGGCAGCTCGACCCGGCTTTTTGGTTTGCAGCAGGTGCGAGAACACTGCGTGCAGATCGTCCGAAGCGCTTTCTTCGTCGAGGTTGAGCTTGCTGTCGATGTGATCCATGTGATGCATCATCAGGTTCACCGCCAACTCGCCGTCACGGGCTTCGATGGCATCGATCAACTGGGTGTGCTCATCGTAGGAACAGTGGGAGCGGTTGCCACTTTCATACTGGGCGATGATCAGCGAAGTCTGGGACACCAGGCTGCGCTGGAAGCTGATGAGCGGTGCATTTTTGGCCGCTTCCGCCAACTTCAGGTGGAACTCGCCGGAAAGACGAATACCCGCGCCGCGATCACCGCGCGAGAAGCTGTCACGCTCGTCGTTGACCATCTGCCGCAGCTCGGCCAACTGCTCGGCCGTGGCATGCTCCACCGCCAACTCGGTAATCGCCCGCTCCACCAGGCGCCGTGCAAGAAACACCTGCCGCGCTTCCTCGACACTGGGGCTCGCCACCACTGCGCCACGGTTGGGACGCAGCAGTACCACGCCCTCATGGGCCAGGCGCGATAAGGCGCGACGAATAATGGTCCGACTGACTCCGAAAATTTCCCCCAGCGCTTCTTCGCTCAACTTGGTACCGGGCGCCAGGCGCTGTTCGAGGATGGCCTCGAAGATATGTGCGTAGACAATATCGTCCTGGGTTCCGCTGCGACCGGCCTTGCCGGCTCGCGGTTGTTTCTTGAGGGGTTGCAACTGTTCGTTCATGGGCACTCGGGTCGGAAGGACTGCGGCGATTTGACGGTGACTGTAATACGGCACAGTGGGTCGCTGGCAAGTATCGCGTTAAAACAATGGCACATTGTACACAACCCATGGGGATCATTCGCAATAAGAGTTGAAAGCCGACCGCCAGGGCCTGACTGTACGGCTGTTTACGGTCGCGGCTGTATTGCAATGTCCGGTTACTTTTAAGTTTAGGCTTGAACTTCGGGTACCGGAACAGTGTTGTTGGTACTTCCGGCACCCTGGCTGCAACGGCCCGTTGTCTGCTTCTGCTCTTATCAAGAACAAGGAATTGCACCCCCATGTCCGACGCCTCCACCGCGCCCTTGCGCCCGCTGGCCGACACTTCGCCTTCGGCCATCGTCGCCGGCTTCATCGCCATGATGACCGGCTATACCAGCTCCCTGGTGCTGATGTTCCAGGCCGGCCAGGCCGCCGGCCTGAGCAGCGGGCAGATTTCCTCGTGGATCTGGGCCATCTCCATCGGCATGGCGGTGTGCAGCATTGGCCTGTCGTTGCGCTATCGCACGCCCGTCACCATCGCCTGGTCGACCCCGGGTGCGGCGTTGCTGATCACCAGCTTGTCCGGGGTGACCTACGGCGAGGCCATCGGCGCCTACATCACCTGCGCAGTACTGGTGACCCTCTGCGGACTGACCGGCAGCTTCGAGCGCCTGGTCAAGCGCATTCCGGCGTCCCTGGCGGCGGCGTTGCTGGCGGGGATCCTGTTCAAGATCGGCAGCGAGATCTTTGTCGCCGCCCAGCACCGGACCGGCCTGGTGCTGGGGATGTTCTTCACCTACCTGGTGGTCAAGCGCCTGTCGCCACGTTATGCCGTGCTCGCGGCGCTGCTGCTCGGCACCCTGCTCTCGGGCCTGATGGGCCTGCTGGACTTCAGCGGCTTCCACCTGGAAGTGGCGACCCCAGTCTGGACCACCCCGCACTTCTCCCTGGCGGCGACCATCAGCATCGGCATCCCGCTGTTCGTGGTGGCCATGACCTCGCAGAACATGCCGGGCATCGCCGTCCTGCGCGCCGACGGCTACAACGTACCGGCCTCGCCGCTGATTACCGCCACCGGCATCGCCTCATTGCTGCTGGCGCCATTCGGCTCCCACGGCATCAACCTGGCCGCCATCAGCGCTGCCATCTGCACCGGCCCCCACGCCCACGAAGACCGCAACAAGCGCTACACCGCAGCGGTCTGGTGCGGGATTTTCTACGGCATCGCCGGGGTCTTCGGCGCCACCCTCGCGGCCTTGTTCGCCGCCCTGCCCAAGGAGCTGGTGCTGTCGATTGCCGCCCTGGCGCTGTTCGGCTCGATCATCAACGGCCTGAGCATCGCCATGAGTGAGGTCAAGGAACGCGAAGCCGCGCTGATCACCTTTATGGTCACGGCTTCGGGGCTGACGCTGTTCTCTATCGGTTCGGCCTTCTGGGGAATCGTCGCCGGGGTCCTGACCCTGGCGATCCTCAACTGGCGCAAGGCCTGAGGCACTGGCGCACACGGCGGTCCAAGCGGGCCGCCATGGCCCTGATCAACGCCCACGGCACATCCCGGGATACAGGCCCGAGGCATTGACAGGATCAGTGGGGAAATCGAGACGCTGCCCAGGGGCAGCAACGAGTCAGCGGCCCGGACGGGCCGCCGACTCATGACATCAGGCTACCGGATTGATTGGCTTTTCCGGGTACCAGACGTCCAACAGCGGGCTGACTTCAACGCTGGTCAGCTCGGTGCGGGCCTTGAGCCAGGCTTCAACCTTGGCACGTTGCTCTTCGCTGACCGAACCGCGTTTGCTCAGGCAAACCAGGCCGAAGTCATCACCACCAACGTAGCCGAGGCCGTTGGCTTCCATCGCTTCTTTCAGGAAGGCTTCGAGGAAAGCGTCGATAGCCTCTTCACCCAGATCTTCTTTGAAATCCAGGTTCAGTTCGAAACCCAGCTCTTGAAATTCATCGACGCACAGCTTTTTGCGCAGACGCTGGGAACGGTTAGTAGCCATGGAACAATCCTCTTAAGTAATAACGGGCGGCACTTTAGCAGTTTAAGCAAGTGATTGCCTGACTCTATAGACGCGCGAGCAGGCCATTGGGAAAAAAATAGCGGATTAGCCGCCCGCCGCACGGCACAAGGCGCTATACCTTGGGGCATAATGCCGACACTTTCATGACCACCGAGGGAAGTTATCTTCATGCCCTCTTCTTTTCCCCCCTCGCCTGCAGGGTTTTATTTCAGATGATCAAATCTTTGCGTCCATTGCTTCTCGCCAGTTTTATCTTGCCCCTGGCCTTCACCGTCTCCGCAGCTCCCGTCAACACCACCCTGTCCCCCAAGGTTCAACAAGCCCTCAAAGCCAGCAAGCTGCAGGACAACGCCCTGTCGCTGGTGATGATCCCGCTCAACGGCCCCGGCACCCCGACGGTTTTCAACGCCGACGTCTCGGTCAATCCGGCCTCGACCATGAAGCTGGTCACCACCTACGCCGCCCTGGAAATGCTCGGCCCCAACCATCAGTGGAAGACCGAGTTCTACACCGATGGCACCCTCAGCGGCGGCATCCTCAACGGCAACCTGTACCTCAAGGGCGGTGGCGACCCGAAGCTGAACATGGAGAAACTCTGGCTGCTGATGCGTGACCTGCGGGCCAACGGCGTGCAGCAAGTCACCGGCGACCTGGTGCTGGACCGCAACTTCTTCGTGCAACCGCAACTGCCGGAATTCAATGACGACGGCAATGACGAAAACAAGCCGTTCCTGGTCAAGCCCGACTCGCTGATGGTCAACCTCAAGGCCCTGCGTTTTGTCGCGCGCAACGACTCGGGCAGGGTGCTGGTGTCGGTTGAACCGCCGATCGCCAAGATCCGCATCGACAACCAGGTCAAGGCCGCGCCCGGCAAGCAATGCACCGGCGACGTGCGCTACAACCCGGTGACCCAGGCGGACGGCAGTGTCACGGTCACCGTCAACGGCCAGTTGGGCGATGGCTGCAGCTCCCAGACCTACTTGTCGCTGCTCGACCATGCCACCTACACCGCCGGCGCCGTACGGGCGATCTGGCAGGAACTGGGCGGCAGCATCCAGGGCAAGGACCGCCTGGCCGCGGTGCCCAAAGACGCCAAGGTCCTGGCCCGAGCCTTCTCCCCAGACCTGGCGGAGATCATCCGCGACATCAATAAATACAGTAACAACACCATGGCCCAGCAGCTGTTCCTGAGCCTGGGCGCGCAGTACCGCAACGACGCCGATGGCGACGATGCCAAGGCCGCGCAGCGCGTGGTGCGCCAGTGGCTGGCGAAAAAAGGCATCACCGCGCCGCACCTGGTGATGGAAAACGGCTCCGGCCTGTCCCGGGCCGAGCGGGTCAGCGCACGGGAAATGGCCGGCATGCTGCAAGCCGCCTGGAGAAGCCCGTACGCCGCCGAGTTCATCAGTTCGATGCCGATTGCCGGCATGGACGGCACCATGCGCAAGCGCCTGAAACGCACCGCCATGTCCGGCGAAGCGCACATCAAGACCGGCACCCTGAACACCGTGCGTGCCATCGCCGGCTACAGCCGCGACAGCAACGGCAATACCTGGGCGGTGGTGGCGATTCTCAACGATCCGAAACCTTTCGGCGCCTCGTCGGTGCTGGACCAGGTGCTGCTGGACCTGTATCGCCAGCCAAAACTGGCGTCCGCCGCTTCGGACCTGTAAGCCGCCGCACCTGATGGGCCGAGGCCAGTACTCCGCCCATCAGGTTCAGGGCATCTCGCGCTCGACCCTGTCGCGCCCGGCCTGCTTGGCCGCATACACACCCGCGTCGGCCCGCAGCAGCAAGGCATCGGCGCCCTCGCCTTCACGCCAGCTGGCAATGCCGAAACTGGCGGTAACCACACCCACACTATCGATCGGCGAGCTGCGCAGGCTCTGCCATAACTCCTGAGCCAGGGCATATGCCCTGCCCCCATCGGTGCCGGGGCACAGCACCATGAACTCTTCGCCGCCCAGGCGGCAGAACACGTCACTGCGCCGCAGGCGATAGCGAATGCGCTCGCAGACGCACTTGAGTACCCGGTCACCGGCCCCGTGCCCAAACTGATCGTTGATCCGCTTGAAGTGGTCGATATCCAGCATGATCACCGCCAGATCGCCCGCCCCCCGGGTCACTCGCTCCATTTCGGCCTGCAGGCGCTCGTGAAAGTACCGCCGATTGTGGATACCGGTCAGCGAGTCGGTGACTGACAGCGCCCGCAACTCCTCCTCCACGCGCTTGAGATCGGAAATGTCCGAGATGTAGCCGTGCCATACCACACCGCCGCCGGGCAGGTTCTCCGGGGTCGCTGCGCCGCGCACCCAGCGCAGGCCGCGTCGGGGCAGGAGTACGCGGTATTCCTCCTGCCAGGGGCTGAGGTCCGTGGCCGAAGCCCGGATCGAGGCCCGCACCCGCGCCAGGTCCTCGGGGTGGATCCGATCGAACACCACGGCTGCATCCTGGTGCAGCAAATGGGGCTCGATCTCGTAGATCTCACGGATACCGTCGCTGGCGTAGCTGAAGCTGGCGTGCCCTGCGACTTCCATCTTGAATTGGTAGATCCCGCCCGGGACGTGGGCCGTGAGCTTTTTCAACAACTGATCACGGGCGGCCAGCGCCTCGTGGACCCGTTTGCGTTCAGTGATATCAATACAGATCGCCAGGTGACCGACCCACAGTCCATGCTCGTCGAGCACCGGGGTCGCGAGCATGTTCACCGCCAGCTGGCTGCCGTCACGCCGCACCAGGGTCCACTCGCGGGCGGCGTGGATACCCTCCTCCTCGGCCCCGGCCAGCATCGCCTGGGCCAGTGAGATGTGCTTGCCGTAATGCCGGCTGAACTGGCGCGCGCGGTCCGCAAGCTCCGTGGGCAGGTGCAGGCTTTCCAGGGTCAGCTTGCCCAGCACCTCGGCGCTGCTGTAACCGAGCATCTGCTCGGCGCCGGCATTGAAGGTGCTGATGGTGCCATGCAGGTCGGTGGCGATGATCGCCACCTGGGTCGCCGCATCCAGCACGCTGCGCAATTGGCCGTGGGTGCCACGCAACTCACGCTCCCGCGTGCGCAGCTCCTCGGTGCGCTGCTCGACCAGGCGCAACGCACGCTGGCGCTGGCTGACCAGCACATAGAGCAAGGCACTGAGCAGCACACTGAGCAACCCGCCAAGGACCATCAGGCTGCCCGCCGCTGAGTGATTGGCCACCAGAAACGCGGCACTGGGCCGGATATCCACCTGGTAATAGTGATCAGCCAGGCGCAGCAGCCGGGTTGCCAGCAGCGAGCTGTCGGCAGGGGCATTGCTCGACTCGTACAGGACCTCATGCCGGCCCTCGGTGGACAGGTCAAGTATGCGCACGGCCAGGTTGTCACTGGCAGGCTGCGGCAAGCCGTCGGCCACCAACTGCCGCATGCTGATGATCGCCAGGACGTAGCCGTAAGGCTCGGTGGTCGGCCTGCCGCTGGCGGAAAACCGGTTGACCGGCGCTACCAGCAATATGCCGTTGGCATAGGCCGGGTCGACGCTGACCAGGTGCAAGGGTTGGGACACCGCCATCCCGCCTTGGCTCCGGGCACGTTCCAGGGTGGCGCGACGCAGGGGCTGGGCCAGCAGGTCATAGCCCAATGGCGAGCCAAGCCAGCTTTGGGTCTGGCTGTAGAGCACCGGCACATATTCATCGCGCTCGGCGGCAGGCTCCAGCTCGCCGGCGGCGTTCAACTGGCGAATGGAAAAATCGCTGATGCCCTGCTCGCGCGCACTGCGCTCCAGCAACGGACGCTCGGCACGACTGACCCTGGGAGCCCAGGCATAGGCTTGAGTGCGGAGCAACAACGGCGCGGCGTAGCCATCGAAGTCCTGACGGGTGACCGCGTCGGAATTGGAGAAGAAGCGGCGCAATCCCTCGAGCCGCTGTTCCTGATCCTGAAAGCGCTCTTCAATCCGGCTGAAACGTTCCCCAGCCAGCAAGTGGAAGCGCTGGCGCAACTGTTGCTGGTACAGGTTGAGCGTCGACCAGGCCAATAGACCGGTCAATACACCTCCCGCCAGCAATGCCACGCCCGCGACCAACCAGGCCGAAACGTCTTCGCTGATGAAACCGAGAATTCTGGGGCGTACAACGCGTAACCGCATAAGCAGACTCACAACGCCGGAGGGGGCTTGGGGACCAAGCTGGCTGCGAGTCACTTATAGCTATTGGCCATTAATTTGACCAGTGCAAAAACAGCCAAGAGCCTTGGATACCAAGGCTCCGTGCATCCAATTACCGATCAGCGCGCGGTGATTTTCCAGGCGCGGTGGATCTTGCCGTTGCGGGCGAAGTCCGGATCGATGGTCTTGGCGCTGATTTCCTCGACCGCATAGCGCGACTCAAGGTGTTCATCGAGCTGGAACTTGCGGAAGTTGTTGGAGAAATACAGCACGCCACCCGGTGCCAGGCGGGCCATGGCCAGGTCGAGCAACTGCACGTGATCGCGCTGTACGTCGAACACCCCTTCCATGCGCTTGGAGTTGGAGAAGGTCGGCGGATCAATGAAGATCAGGTCGAACTCATCGCGGCAGGCGTCCAGCCAGCTCATCACGTCGCCCTGCTCGAGGCGGTTCTTGTCGGAGAAACCGTTGAGCGAGAAGTTGCGACGCGCCCAGTCCAGGTACGTCTTGGACAGGTCGACGCTGGTGGTGCTGCGCGCGCCACCCTTGGCCGCGTGCACACTGGCGGTCGCGGTGTAGCAATACAGGTTGAGGAAGCGCTTGCCAGCGGCCTCTTTCTGGATCCGCATGCGCATCGGCCGGTGATCGAGGAACAACCCGGTGTCGAGGTAATCGGTCAGGTTGACCAGCAGCTTGACCCCGCCTTCGGTGACTTCAGTGAACTTGCCCTGGGTGCTCTGGCGCTCGTACTGCTTGGTGCCGCTCTGGCGCTCGCGACGCTTGATCACCACCCGACTCTTGTCGACATTCAACGCTTGGGGGATTGCGGCCAGGGCGTCGAACAGACGGGCCTGGGCCTTTTCCGGGTCGATGGATTTCGGCGCGGCGTATTCCTGGACGTGGACCCAGTCGTGATACAGGTCGATGGCCAGGGAGTACTCCGGCATGTCCGCATCGTAGACCCGGTAGCACTCGATGCCCTCACGTTTGGCCCATTTGCCCAGCAGCTTGAGGTTCTTTTGCAGGCGATTGGCGAACATCTGCCCACCCTCGCTCAAACGTGCCTGCTCGACCACTGGGGCCGGGGCCGGTACAGGCTTGATCGGATTGCCATTCTTGTTGTACTGGCGTTCTTGCGGCTCGAGCGGGGCCTTGTCGGCCTCGGCCTGCTCGCGTTCCGCCAGGCGCTGCTCCGGGGTGCGGCGCTCGCCGGTGACGAACTGGTCCGGCAGGACCTTGATCAGCAGCAGCTTGCACGGCAAAGCGCCGTTCCAGAACGAGTACTGTTTGTGGCTGCGAATGCCCATGCGCTTGCCCAGGTCCGGGGCGCCGGTGAACACCGCCGCTTCCCAGTTCAGGCAGGCCTGGCGCAGGCGTTCGCCGAGGTTCTGGTAGAGGTACAACAGGCTGGCTTCGTCACCCAGGCGCTCGCCGTAGGGAGGGTTGCAGATCACCAGGCCTTTCTGATTCTGGTCCGGGCGCGGCTCGAAGGTGGCCACCTCGCCCTGGTAGATTTTGATCCACTCGCTCAAGCCGGCGCGCTCGACGTTATTGCGTCCGGGCTGGATCAGCCGTGGGTCGGCCTCGTATCCGCGGATCCACAACGGCGGCTTGGCCAGGCCGGCCTGGGCCCGAGCCTGGGCTTCGTCATGCAGCTTGCGCCACAGCGCCGGGACGTGGCCCAGCCAGGCAGTGAAACCCCACAGCTCGCGCTTGAGGTTGGGGGCGATGTCGGCAGCGATCATCGCCGCCTCCACCAGGAAGGTCCCCACGCCGCACATCGGGTCAGCCAGCGCCCCGCCATCGGCGGCAATGCGTGGCCAGCCGGCACGGATCAGGATCGCGGCGGCCAGGTTTTCCTTCAGCGGCGCGGCGCCTTGCTGCAGGCGATAACCGCGCTGGTGCAGGCTGTGGCCGGACAGGTCGAGGGAGAGGATGGCTTCGCCACGGTCCAGGCGCAGGTGAATGCGCAGGTCCGGGTTCAGCTTGTCGATCGAAGGGCGCTCGCCGGTCGGGGTGCGCAGTTTGTCGACGATGGCGTCCTTGACCTTCAGGGCGCCGAAGTGAGTGTTGTCGATGCCCGAACCGTGGCCACTGAACTCCACCGCCAGGGTGCCGTCAGCCAGCATGTGGTCTTGCCAGTCGATGTCCAGCACACCGTGGTAGAGGTCTTCGGCGTCCTTCATCGGGAAGCGCTTGAGCACCAGCAGCACCCGGTTGGCCAGACGCGACCAGAGACACAGCCGATAAGCGGTCTCCATGTCGGCCATGCCGCGCACGGCAGAGGTGTGCTCGCGCGCTTCCTCAAGGCCAAGCCCGACGGCTTCCTCGATCAGCAGGCCTTCGAGGCCTTTAGGGCAAGTGAGGAAGAGTTCGTAACGATCCGACATGGGAGTTCCAGGGCCTTTGGCATAAGTGAACGGACAACGCATTGTCCGCCCGGTTTTCAATCAAGCGCTTTTCTTGAAGAGCGCTCGCGTGGCACGAAAGTGTGCCGTCCCACCCCTGCCAACCCGCTCACCACAAGGGTAGAAAGAGCTTAGATGGCAGAGGCAGATAAAAAGTCGAGCAACAAAATGTCATAAGTCGACCCTTCGTCGAATAATACCTGACTGCAACAGGTCGACATTCTTACTAAAGCATTAACACCGTCATCTAACCAAAGGCTGATCACAGCAGGCTTTGCCCAATAAAAACGGTTCGCATCCAGCCGTTCTTATGGCCTTACCCTCATTATCGTTACGTCCTTATGACAAAACGATCATTCCCACCGTGTGACCTATTGGTTAGAACTCAACACAGGTTGACGCCGCAATGACGTCAACAATCAAGCTCGCCACGCCGGCAGCGAGCACCAACGGCAGAGGCATTCTGCCCGACCTCAGGTAGAGGTCGATAGGACATAAGTACAGTCAACAAGTGAGGGAAACACCCTATGAGAAGACTTAAGCGTGATCCGTTGGAAAAAGCATTTGTACGCGGATATCACTATGGCGTTAACGGCAAATCCCGTGAGCTTTGCCCATTTACTCTACCGTCGGTACGCCAAGCCTGGATTAACGGCTGGCGCGAAGGACGCGGCGACAATTGGGACGGTATGACAGGCACTGCGGGCATCCACAGACTCAACGAACTTCACGCTGTCGGCTAAATAAGGGCACCATTCCGACACTAAAACTTGAATAGCTTGTGACTTAACCACGCACGTCCCATCCGGACGGCGGGCTTCGGCCCAGGGGCTCCTTGAAGGAGCCCTTTTTATTGGCCGCGATTCATGGCCAAAGACGGCTCCTCGCCACCAGGCCAAACAGGCCTGGGCGCCACTCTCTTAAGCCTGAGGGTTACGACTGCCGGGCAGCCAATGCCGCGATGGCGTCCACCGACTGGCGAATCAACGCCGGCCCCTTGTAGATGAACCCCGAATACAACTGCACCAGGCTGGCACCGGCAGCGATTTTTTCAGCCGCGTGCTGGCCTTCGGTAATACCACCCACCGCAATGATCGGCAGGCGCCCGGCCAATTCGGCCGCCAGCACCTTGACCGTGTGCGTGCTCTTGTCGCGCACCGGGGCACCGGACAGGCCGCCCGCCTCTTCACCGTGCTCCAGCCCTTCGACGCCTGCGCGACTCAGGGTGGTGTTGGTGGCAATCACCGCGTCCATGCCGGTTTCGATCAAGGCCTGGGCCACGTCCACGGTTTCTTCATCGGTCATATCTGGAGCGATCTTGATCGCCAATGGCACATGCTTGCCGTGACGCAGCGCCAATTCCTTCTGCCGCTCGCTCAAGGCGCCGAGCAATTGCTTGAGCGACTCGCCGAACTGCAGGCTGCGCAGGCCCGGGGTGTTGGGCGAGCTGACGTTGACCGTGACGTAACTGGCGTGGGCATACACCTTGTCGAGGCAGATCAGGTAGTCATCCACCGCGCGCTCGACCGGGGTGTCGAAGTTCTTGCCGATGTTGATCCCCAATACACCCTGGTATTTGGCTGCGGCCACCCGCGCCAGCAAGTGATCGACGCCCAGGTTGTTGAAGCCCATGCGGTTGATGATCGCTTCAGCTTGCGGCAGGCGGAAGATCCGTGGCTTGGGGTTGCCGGGCTGCGGCCGGGGGGTGATGGTGCCGATCTCGACAAAACCGAACCCCAGTTGGGCAAAACCATCGATGGCCGCGCCGTTCTTGTCCAGACCGGCAGCCAGGCCGACCGGGTTCGGAAAGTCCAGGCCCATGACCCGCACCGGCATCTGCGCCGGCGCCTTGCACAACAGCCCATTGAGGCCCAAACGCCCACCCGCGCCGATCAGGTCCAGGGACAGATCATGGGAGGTTTCCGGGGAGAGTTTGAACAACAGCTGGCGGGCCAGGGTATACATGGGCGGGCTTGACTCGGTGGCGGCGAATAAGGCGGCGATTATAGCCGGGCCCGAGGCCTGCACGCGAGGCGCACAGTGAAATCATCGGTGAATGGCATATGCCTTGCACCAAGGTGTACATCAGTACTTCTGCCAACGGCGGCAGGGGTGCCCTCTATCGATACGGACAAAGGCGTCGTCACCCGTCCCGGCTCTGCCAGGCGCTCGGGTACGGCGCTTTTTCATTGCAAGGTGGTCAGGCTCATGAATGAACTCGCAATCGGCCCGCTGGCCTGGGTCAACGGCAGCGACGCCCCGGAAAAGAGCGCCATTGACCTGGGATTCATGGCACTGACCGACTGCGCCTCGGTGGTGGTGGCTGCAACCCAGGGCTTCGCCCAGCCCTATGGCTTGACCCTGAACCTCAAGCGCCAGGCTTCCTGGGCCAGCCTGCGGGACAAACTGGTCAGCGGCGAACTGGATGCCGCCCACAGCCTGTACGGCCTGATTTATGCCGTGCACCTGGGCATCGGCGGCGTGAATGCCAGCGACATGGCCGTGTTGATGGGGCTGAACCAGAACGGCCAGAGCATCAACCTGTCGCGAGAGCTGCAAGGGCTGCAGGTGACCAGTCCTGAAGCGCTTTACCAGCACGTGCACCAACGTCGTGCAAAGCTGACCTTTGCCCAGACCTTTCCCACCGGCACCCACGCCATGTGGCTGTACTACTGGCTCGCCAGCCAGGGCATCCACCCGTTGCAGGATGTCGACAGCGTGGTGGTACCGCCGCCGCAAATGGTGGCGCACCTGCACGCAGGGCGCATCGACGGCTTTTGCGTCGGCGAGCCCTGGAGCGCCAGCGCGGTGCGCCAGGACCAAGGTTTTACCCTGGCCACCACCCAGGCCATCTGGCCCGACCACCCGGAAAAAGTCCTGGGCTGCACCCGCGCCTTCGTCGAGCAATACCCCAACACCGCCCGGGCACTGGTGATGGCGATCCTCGAAGCCAGCCGCTTTATCGAACAAAGCCGTGAAAACCGTGAAAGTACCGCGCAGTTGCTCAGCGCCAGCGCCTACCTCGACGCCCCGCTCGACTGCATCCAGCCGCGGCTGCTGGGGGACTATGCCGACGGCCTCGGCAACCAGTGGCAAGACCCCCATGCCCTGCGCTTTCACAATGCCGGTGCGGTCAACCTGCCGTACCTGTCCGATGGCATGTGGTTCATGACCCAGTTCCGCCGCTGGGGCCTGCTGCGCGAAGACCCGGACTACCTCGGCGTCGCCCGCCAGGTGCAGCAGCTTGGGTTGTACCGCGAGGCGGCCACGGCGGTGGGCGTGGCGTCCTGGGGCCAGGACATGCGCAGCAGCCAACTGATCGACGGCAAAATCTGGGACGGCACGGACCCGGGCGGCTATGCACGCAGCTTCAAATTGCACGCCATGAGCGACAGCTCACCCCTTCTTGCCAGCCGCTGACAGGAGCCTTGGAGCATGTTGCGAATCCTGTTGATCAACGACACCGCCAAAAAAGTCGGCCGGCTCAAGGCGGCACTGATCGAAGCCGGCTTCGAAGTGATCGACGAATCCGGCTTGACCATCGACCTGCCGGCCAGGGTCGAAACGGTGCGTCCGGACGTGATCCTGATCGATACCGAGTCACCCAGCCGCGATGTACTGGAACAAGTGGTACTGGTCAGCCGCGATCAGCCGCGGCCGATCGTGATGTTCACCGACGAGCACGACCCGGGGGTGATGCGCCAGGCGATCAAGTCCGGTGTCAGCGCCTACATAGTCGAGGGCATCCAGACCCAACGCCTGCAACCGATCCTCGATGTGGCCATGGCGCGCTTTGAAAGCGACCAGGCGCTGCGTGCCCAGCTGCATGCGCGGGACCAGCAGTTGGCCGAGCGCAAGCGCATCGAATTAGCCAAGGGCTTGCTGATGAAAATGAAGCACTGCCAGGAGGAAGAGGCCTACACCCTGATGCGCCGCCAAGCCATGAGCCGTCAGCAGAAACTGATCCAGGTCGCCGAGCAGATTATCGCCATGAGCGAACTGCTCGGCTGAGCCCCGCCCCACGCCTCAGCCGGGTTGGCTCAGCTCTTGCTATGGAAACTCCACAGGTAACCAACGGCGGTTGCCCCACCTACGACAAAGACGTCGCACACCCTTCGCTCAGGCAGACAGGGTTGCGGCGTTTTTTCGTTTTGGCCCCACAGCCCGGGGCCGGTGGTGCGGCCGTGACGGTGCACCACCTGAAGGCTCATGACTCCTTTCGAGACTCTTTTCAGCTGAGGTGCGCGATGAATTCAAGCTTCTGGAAATCCGGCCATGCCCCGACCCTGTTCGCGGCCTTTCTCTATTTCGACCTGAGCTTCATGGTCTGGTACCTGCTCGGCCCCCTGGCAGTGCAGATAGCCGCCGACCTGCACTTGACCACCCAGCAGCGCGGCCTGATGGTCGCCACACCGATCCTGGCCGGAGCCCTGCTGCGCTTTGCCATGGGCCTGCTGGCTGATCGCCTGTCGCCAAAAACCGCCGGGCTGATCGGCCAGGTGATCGTGATCTGTGCCCTGTTCGGCGCCTGGAAACTGGGTATCCACAGTTATGAACAGGCCCTGCTGCTGGGGGTTTTTCTGGGCATGGCCGGGGCTTCGTTCGCCGTGGCGCTACCCCTGGCTTCGCAGTGGTATCCGCCGCAACACCAGGGCAAGGCCATGGGCATTGCCGGTGCCGGCAACTCGGGGACGGTGTTTGCGGCCCTGCTCGCGCCAGTGCTGGCGGCGGCTTTTGGCTGGAGCAATGTGTTCGGCTTCGCCTTGATCCCGCTGATCCTGACCCTGGTGATTTTCGCCTGGCTGGCCAAGAACGCCCCGGAGCGGCCCAAGGCCAAGTCCATGGCGGACTATTTCAAAGCCCTGGGCGACCGTGACAGCTGGTGGTTCATGTTTTTCTACAGCGTGACCTTTGGCGGCTTTATCGGCCTGGCCAGCGCCCTGCCCGGCTACTTCAACGACCAGTACGGCCTGAGTCCGGTCACCGCCGGCTATTACACCGCAGCCTGTGTCTTCGGCGGCAGCCTGATGCGCCCCCTGGGCGGTGCCCTGGCGGATCGCTTCGGCGGCATCCGGACCTTGCTCGGCATGTACGGCGTAGCGGTGCTGTGCATTGCCGCAGTCGGCTTCAACCTGCCCAGTTCCTACGCGGCGCTGGCGCTGTTTGTCTGCACCATGCTCGGCCTGGGTGCCGGCAACGGTGCGGTGTTCCAACTGGTGCCACAACGCTTTCGTCGCGAGATCGGCGTAATGACCGGGCTGATCGGCATGGCCGGCGGCATCGGCGGCTTTGCCCTGGCGGCGGGCATGGGCGCGATCAAGCAAAGCACCGGCAGCTATCAACTGGCACTGTGGCTGTTTGCCGGCCTGGGCATCCTGGCCTGGTTCGGCCTGCATGGGGTGAAACGTCGCTGGCGCACCACCTGGGGCTCCGCCGCCGTCACCGCGGCGCGGGTCTGAGCAGCCCATGAGCCTGCAACTGAGCCACGCCCAGGCCAGCGCCATCGGTCCTCGGCCTGAAAACCAGGATGCCCTGCGCCTGGTGACCCCGGCCCCGGCGCTGGCGGCCAGCAAAGGGCTGCTGTTCGCCATCGCCGACGGCGTCAGCCAATGCGCCGATGGAGGCCTGGCGGCGCGTTCGACCTTGCAGGCGCTGGCACTGGACTACTACGCCACCCCGCAAACCTGGCCCGTGGCCCAGGCGCTGGAGCGTCTGTTGCTGGCGCAGAATCGCTGGCTGCAAGCCAACGGGGGTGGCCAGCCGTTGCTGACCACCGTCAGCGCGCTGGTGCTGCGGGGTCGGCGATTCACCCTGGCCCACGTTGGCGACTGCCGGGTTTATCGCTGGCACGCCGGGCATCTGCAGCGCATCAGCGAGGACCACGTCTGGGAGCAACCCGGTATGCAGCATGTGCTCAAGCGCGCGCTGGGCCTGGATCAGCACCTGGTGGTGGACTTCCTCGACGATGAGCTGCGCCAGGGTGAATGTCTGCTCATGCTCAGCGACGGGGTGTGGGCGACCCTCGGCGACACGGCCATTGCCACGATTCTGCATGATCAGCCCGACCTCGACAGCGCCGTGCAGACCCTGGTCGCTGCCGCGCATCTGGCGGGCAGCCAGGACAATGCCAGCGCACTGCTGATACGGGTCGACACCCTGGGTGAACACTCGATCGGCGATGCCCTGATGCACCTGCAGCAATGGCCTCTACCGCCGCCACTCAAGCCCGGCCAGGCGTTCGAGGGCTGGCAGGTCGAAGCCGTGCTCGGGCAAAGCCAGCAGTCATTGCGCTATCGGGTACGCGATGCCCAGTTGCAGCCCTGGCTGTTGAAAACCCTGCCGCCCCAACTGGACAACGATCACCAGGCCGGACAAGCCCTGTTGGCCGAGGAATGGCTGCTGCGTCGGGTAGCCGGGCGCTATTTTCCCGAGGTCCACGCCAGCACCTCACGCCAGCACCTGTACTACGTCATGCGCGAATACCCGGGTAGCACCCTGGCCGAACTGCTCGCCAAAAACGGCCCGCTGCCCCTGGCGCAATGGCAGACCCTGGCCCAGCGCCTGCTGCGGGCGGTGGGCTTGCTGCACCGGCGACAGATCCTGCATCGCGACATCAAGCCCGAGAACCTGTTGCTCAGCGATGACGGCGAGTTGCGCCTGCTGGACTTCGGCCTGGCCTACTGCCCCGGCCTGTGCGAGGACCCGGCCAACCTGCTGCCGGGCACCCCCAGCTACATCGCCCCGGAGGCCTTCAGCGGTGCTGCGCCGAACGCGCAGCAGGACCTGTATGCCGTGGGCGTGACCTTGTACGTGCTGCTGACCGGGCACTACCCCCATGGCGAGATCGAAGCCTTCCAGCGCCCGCGCTTCGGCCTCCCGACCAGCGCCTGCCGCTATCGCCCGGACCTGCCGGACTGGTTGGCGCACAACCTGGAGCGCGGGGTAAATGCCGACCCCGGCCAACGCTTCGAGACCGCCGAGGAATGGCTACTGGCCCTGGAACAGGGTGAGCGCGGCAGCCTGAGCGCACGCCCGCGCCCTCTGCTCGAACGCGAGCCGCTGAAAGTCTGGCGCAGCGTGGCCCTGGCCGCCCTGCTGCTCAACCTGGTGCTGCTTTTTCTACTGCTGCACTGAAACCCCAAATCCTCCCGCAGCCGCGGCCGCGCTGAAAGAGGGCGCCGCGCCTTGATTCGGTGCAGGAATCGGCGCCAGCGCGCGGACCAACCCCGGTAAAACCAAGCCTGTGGCGACTTGGCACAAGCACTGCATTAGTTCTACGCAACAGACATACAGCCCCACCTTCAACGACGAAGGGCAGGCTTCCCGAGAGAACGGGACCGGACAAAGGCGTCCTCGCTAGGCAACTAGCGGGACGCCTTTTTTGTTGTGCGATTTTTGTCGAGCCAGGCCCCACCCACCGCCTGAGCTCCCGGAGAACCTGATGAAAAAACTCAAACTGGTGATGATCGGCAACGGCATGGCCGGGGTCCGTACCCTGGAAGAACTGCTCAAGCTGAGCAACGAGCTGTACGACATCACGGTCTTCGGCGCCGAGCCCCACACCAACTACAACCGCATCCTGCTCTCGCCGGTCCTGGCCGGCGAGCAGACGTTCGACGAGATCGTGCTCAACGACCTGGACTGGTACCTGGATAACCAGATCAAGTTGCTGCTCAACCGCAAGGTGGTGCAGATCGACCGGGCCAGGCGCCGCGTGATAGCCGAGGATGGCACCGAGGCCGAGTACGATCGCCTGCTGATCGCGACCGGCTCGACGCCGTTTATCCTACCCATCCCCGGCAACAGCCTGCAGGGGGTCATCGGTTACCGCGACATCGCCGATACGCAAACGATGATCGACACCGCCAAGACCCACAAACACGCGGTGGTGATCGGCGGCGGCCTGCTCGGCCTGGAAGCGGCCAACGGCCTGATGCTGCGTGGCATGCACGTCACCGTGGTGCACATCGGCGAATGGTTGCTGGAGCGGCAACTGGACCAGACCAGTGGCCAACTGCTGCAAACCGCCCTCGAAGCCCGCGGCCTGCACTTTCGCCTGAGCGAGCAAACCCAGGCCCTGCATGATGCCGGCAATGGCCGGGTGGGTTCGGTGCAGTTCAAGAACGGCGACATCATCCCCGCCGACCTGGTGGTGATGGCCGCCGGTATCCGCCCCAACACCGAGCTGGCGGAACAAGCCGGGATCCCGTGCCATCGCGGGATCCTGGTCAACGACACCCTGCAGACCTACGACCCGCGTATCTACGCCATCGGCGAATGCGCCAGCCATCGCGGCATCGCCTACGGCCTGGTGGCGCCGCTGTTCGAACAGGCCAAGGTCTGCGCCAACCATCTGGCACAACTGGGCTTCGCGCGCTACCAGGGCTCGGTGACCTCCACCAAATTGAAAGTCACTGGCATCGACCTGTTTTCCGCCGGCGACTTCATGGGCGCAGAAGGGACCGAGACCATCACGCTCTCCGACCCCATCGGCGGCGTGTACAAAAAGCTGGTGATCAAGGATGACGTGCTGGTCGGCGCCTGCCTGTATGGAGACACCGCGGACGGCGGCTGGTACTTCCGGCAAATCCGCGAGAACCATGGGATTGGCGAGATCCGCGACCACCTGATGTTCGGCGAAAACGCGCTGGGCGATGTCGGCCATCAAGGTCAGGACAAAGCCATGGGCATGGCCGACAACGCCGAAGTCTGCGGCTGCAACGGCGTGTGCAAGGGCACCATCGTCAAGGCGATCCAGGAGCACGGGCTGTTCAGCGTCGACGAGGTCAAGAAACACACCAAGGCCGCCAGCTCCTGCGGTTCCTGCGCCGGCCTGGTGGAGCAGATCCTGATCAACACCGTCGGCGGCGCAGCGGACGTCAAGCCGAAAAGCGAAAAAGCCATCTGCGGCTGCAGCGACCTCAACCACGGGCAGATCCGCCAGGCCATCCGCGAACAGCACCTGCTGACCATCGCCGAGACCATGGGCTACCTCAACTGGCGTACGCCCAATGGCTGCGCCACCTGCCGCCCGGCGCTGAACTACTACCTGATTTCCACCTGGCCGGGTGAGGCCAGGGACGATCCACAGTCGCGCCTGATCAACGAACGGGCCCACGCCAATATCCAGAAAGACGGCACCTATTCGGTGGTGCCTCGAATGTGGGGGGGCGTGACCAACCCGTCTGAGCTGCGGCGCATTGCCGATGTCGCGGACAAGTACCAGGTGCCCATGGTGAAAGTCACCGGCGGCCAGCGCATCGACCTCCTGGGGATCAAGAAGCAGGACCTCCCTGGCGTGTGGAAAGACCTCGACATGCCCTCGGGCCACGCCTATGGCAAGTCCATCCGCACCGTGAAAACCTGCGTCGGCAGCGAGTTTTGCCGCTTCGGCACGCAAAACTCGACCCAACTGGGGATCGAGCTGGAACACGACCTGTTCAATATGTGGTCCCCGCACAAGGTCAAGCTCGCCGTCTCAGGCTGCCCGCGCAACTGCTCGGAGGCCGGGATCAAGGACGTGGGGATTATCGGCGTCGACTCCGGCTGGGAGCTGTACATCGGCGGCAACGGCGGGATCAAGACCGAGGTCGCGCAGTTCTTGATCAAGCTCAAGACCGCCGAGGAAGTCCGCGAGTACAACGGTGCCTTCCTGCAGCTGTACCGCGAAGAAGCCTTCTACCTGGAGCGCACCGTGCACTACCTGCAACGGGTCGGCATGGACCACATCAAACGCGCGGTGGTGGAAGACCCGCAGCGGCGCAAGGCCCTCAACGAACGCCTGCAATTCTCCCTGTCGTTCGAGCAGGACCCGTGGAAAGAGCGCCTGCAGCAGCCGTTGCTGAAGAAAGAATTCGACCTGATCCCCCTGAACAACCTGGAGGTGCCGGCATGAACTGGCAGGATATCTGCGCCCTGGAAGACATCAACGCCCTCGGCTCGCGCATCGTCGACGGGCCCAAGGGCGCCATCGCCGTTTTTCGCACCAGTGACGACCAGGTCTTTGCCCTCGATGACCGCTGCCCGCACAAGGGCGGCCCATTGTCCCAGGGGCTGATCTACGGCAAGAAAGTCGCCTGCCCGTTGCATAACTGGCAGATCGACCTCGAATCCGGCCAAGCCCAGGCCCCCGATACAGGCTGTGCACACCAGCATGCTGCCCGGGTGGAAAATGGCCGGGTCCTGCTGGCGCTGCGGGATGCAGGCTGATGAGCCGCCAGACGACCGCTTCGACCTGTTGTTACTGCGGGGTCGGCTGCGGCGTGCTGATCGAGCATGACGGCCAGCAGATCCTGGGCGTCAGCGGCGACCCGACGCACCCGGCCAACTTCGGCAAACTGTGCAGCAAGGGCGCCAGCCTGCACCTGACCGGCGACCTCGCGGCACGTGCGCTGTACCCGCAATTGCGCCTGGGCAAACGCCTGCCCCGCAGCCGCACCGACTGGGACAGCGCGTTGCAGCATGCGGCCAACGTGTTTGCCGCCACCATCGCCGAACACGGCCCGGACAGCGTGGCGTTCTACCTGTCCGGGCAATTGCTGACCGAGGACTACTACGTCTTCAACAAGCTGGCCCGAGCGCTGGTCGGCACCAACAATATCGACAGCAACTCAAGGCTGTGCATGTCGTCGGCAGTGGTCGGCTACAAACGCAGCCTGGGCGCCGACGCCCCACCCTGCAGCTACGAAGACCTGGAACAGAGCGACTGCGTGATGATAGTCGGCAGCAACATGGCCTACGCCCACCCAGTACTTTTTCGCCGCCTGGAAGACGCCAAGCGCCTGCGACCAGAGATGAAAGTCATCGTCATCGACCCGCGTCGTACCGATACCTGCGACCTCGCCGACCTGCACCTGGCCATCCTGCCGGGCACCGATGTCGCATTGTTCCATGGCATCTTGCACCTGCTGCTGTGGGAAGGCTGGGTGGACCGCGCCTTTATCGAGGCCCACACCGAAGGCCTGGCGCCGTTGAAAACCCTGGTGCGCGACTACACCCCGCACATGGTGGCCCAGCTCTGCGGGATCAGTATCGAGCAGCTACAGGCGTGCGCACAGTGGATCGGGACTGCGCCGAGCTTCCTTTCCCTGTGGTGCATGGGGCTGAACCAGTCCACCTCGGGCAGCGCGAAAAACAGTGCACTGATCAATCTGCACCTGGCCACCGGACAGATCGGCCGGCCCGGTGCCGGACCCTTCTCGCTGACCGGTCAGCCGAACGCCATGGGCGGTCGCGAAACCGGCAGCCTGTCCAACCTGCTACCCGGGCACCGCGAAGCGGACAACCCCGAGCATCGCGCGCAAGTCGCCCAATACTGGGGGGTCGAGCAGTTGCCCGAGCGCACCGGGCTTACCGCCATCGAGCTGTTCGAACAGGTGAAAAGCGGCCGCATCAAGGCACTGTGGATCGCCTGTACCAACCCGGCGCAATCACTGCCCGACCAGCAATCAGTTCGTGCAGCCCTCGAGGCCTGCCCATTCGTGGTGTTGCAGGAAGCGTTTCGCACCACCGAAACCGTGCCGTTCGCCGACCTGCTGCTGCCCGCCGCCAGCTGGGGTGAAAAAGACGGCACGGTGACCAACTCCGAACGCCGCATTTCCCACGTCCGCCGGGCGATCACGGCGCCGGGCGAAGCACGCCCGGATTGGGCCATCACCGTGGACTTCGCCCAGCGCCTGGAACAGCAACTGCGCCCCGGAAAGCCAAGCTTGTTCACCTTCACCGAGCCGGCCCAGGTATTCGACGAATACAAACAACTGACCCGCGGCCGCGACTTGGATCTATGCGGAATCAGCCATGCCCTGCTCGACCGCCTCGGGCCGCAGCAATGGCCGTTTCCATCGGGTGTCGAACACGGCACCGCGCGCCTTTATGGCGATGGCGTGTTCCCGACTGCCAATGGCCACGCCCAGTTTGTCTGCGACCCCTACCAGGCGGCAAAGGAACAACGTGATGCGCGGTTCCCGCTGACCCTGATTACCGGTCGCCTGCGCGACCAGTGGCACGGCATGAGCCGCACCGGCACCGCCGCGCAGCTTTTCGGCCATGTCAGCGAAGCGGTACTGAGCCTGCACCCGGACGAGCTGCGGCGACATCGTCTGCAAAATGGCGACCTGGTCAGCCTCAAAAGCCGCCGCGGCAGCGTGATCGTCGCCGTGGACAGCGACGAAGGCGTACGCCCAGGCCAGGCTTTTTTGCCCATGCACTGGGGCGATCGCTTCCTCAAGGGCGGCATCAATGCCGTCACCCAACCGGCGTTTGACCCATTGTCCAAGCAGCCGGAACTCAAGCACAGCGGTGTGCGCCTGGAGCCGGTGCACCTGCCATGGCATCTGTTCGCCCTGATCGAGGGCAATGTGCAGCAACATTTCGAGGCGCTGCGGCCACTGTGCGACAGCTTTGCCTACCTGAGCCTGAGCCTCACCGGCCGTGAACGGCCTGCCCTGTTGATTCGCGGGGCGCACGCCCAGGCACCGGACCCGTTACTGCTCAAGGACATCGATCATCTGCTGGGCCTCAGCCACGGCCCGGTCCTGGCCTACGACGATCCGCGACGCGCCATCGGCAAACGGGTTCGAATCGAACAAGGGCGAATCATCGCCATCCGCCTGGCCGGCGAAACGCTGGCCCAGCACTGGTTGCACAACCTGTGGTTGGAAGGCCGCGCCGATGAACAACTGCGCCGCTGGCTGTTGGCGCCCATGAGCACCCCACCTGGGGCCGCCGGCCTGTCCTCGCCCAGCAACAAGACCTTGTGCAACTGCAAGAACGTCAGCCTCAACGCGGTTTGTGCCGGTATTGAACGTGGCCTGGACCTCGACGGCCTGAAACAGCAACTGGGTTGCGGCACCCAATGCGGGTCTTGCATCCCGGAAATCAAACGTCTGCTGGCCACCTCGGCGCAGCCAATGGCCATCACCTTGTGAGGAAAAAAACATGAGCGCAAAAGTCTGGCTGGTAGGCGCCGGCCCCGGCGACCCCGAACTGTTGACCCTCAAGGCCGTCCGCGCCCTGGGCGAAGCCGAGGTGGTGCTGATCGACGACCTGGTCAACCACGCGCTACTGGAGCACTGCCCCCGAGCCCGGGTGGTCCATGTCGGCAAACGCGGTGGCTGTCGCTCCACCCCCCAGGACTTCATTCACCGCCTGATGCTGCGCTACAGCCGCCAGGGCAAATGCGTGGTGCGCCTCAAGGGTGGCGACCCGTGCATTTTCGGACGCGGCGGCGAAGAGGCGCAGTGGCTGAGGGCTCGCGGCGTGGCAGTGGAATTGGTCAATGGCATCACCGCCGGCCTTGCCGGAGCGACGCGCTGCGATATCCCTCTGACCCTGCGCGGGGTCGCCCGTGGCGTCACCCTGGTGACGGCCCATACCCAGGATGACAGCAGCCTGAATTGGCAAGCCCTGGCGCAAAGTGGCACAACGCTGGTGATCTACATGGGGGTGGCGAAACTCGCGGACATTCGTGAGCAACTGCTCAAAGGGGGGCTTGCTGCAAAGACCCCGGTGGCAATGATTGAAAACGCCTCGCTGCCAGAACAGCGGGAATGCCGCTGCACCCTGGAGGCAATGCACGACGCGGCACTGCATTTCCAGCTGCAGAGCCCGGCAATTCTGGTGATCGGCAAGGTTGCAGCCGCTGCAAACATCGAGGACGCGCCCGAAAACCTACTTGTCCAGCTTGCGTAGCGCCTGGCGAAGGGCTGGTGGTCCAAGGGACCGGGGCTTAAATCCCAGGCAAAGAAAAACCCGGCCTAGGCCGGGTTTTTCTGAGCTACAGAGCTAATTACTTAGCTTGTGCTTCTACCGACGCTTCTACGCGACGGTTAACAGCGCGGCCAGCTTCAGTTGCGTTGTCAGCAACTGGGCGGGACTCACCGTAACCAACGGATTGAACGCGGTTCGACTCAACACCGTACTGGTTGGTCAGAACTTGCTTAACGGCGTTTGCACGACGCTCAGACAGTTTCTGGTTGTAAGCGTCAGGACCGACGGAGTCAGTGTGACCTTCAACAACGGTGGTGGTTTGTGGGTACTGCTTCATGAAGTCAGCGAGGTTTTTGATGTCGCCGTAGCTGTTGGTTTTAACCACAGCCTTGTCGAAGTCAAATTTCACGTCCAGCTCAACACGAACAACTTCAGCAACCGGAGCTTCTGGCTCTGGCTCAGCTACTGGAGCTGGTGCTGGAGCAGGTGCTGGAGCAACTTTGCCGCCGCTGCCACCGAAGTTCACGCCCAGACCAACGGTAGGAGCGTAGTCCCACTTGCCGTTGTCCAGTTTGTAGTCGGCTTCAACGCCGGCACGTGCAAACAGGTTGTCGGTGAAGTAGTACTTAACACCAGCGCCTGCAGTCAGGAAAGTCGACTGGTCGCGACCGTTGTGGCCATCGGCCTCAACGTTGGTCATGCTCTTGTGAGCAACACCGCCGGAAACGTATGGACGCAGAGCGTCACCCACGGTACCAAAGTGGTACTGAGCGTTCAGGCCGAAGTTGTCGCCCTTGATTTTCTGGTTACCAGTGCCGTCGTTAGAACGGGTGTGGTTGGTCTTGTCGTAGGTAGCGTTCAACGACAGGTCGTCGGTCAGGAAGTAACCGATCGATGCGCCTGGGTTGAAGCCGTCTTCAACGTGATTAACGCTGTCGTTGTACTGTTTTTTGTAAAACAGTTCACCCTCGACCGCGCCTTGGCCTTGCGCCAGAACGCCGAACGAAGTCACGGCAACAATAGAACCAATGGCAATGCCCAAGGTGTTTTTCAGTTTCATCCGTTAAATCCCCATCTGGTGATTGTAAAGCAGTCCCACATACCGGGGGACAACTCGGCGGTAAGTCTATCAGAACTCACCTAGACGTAAGAGATATTTGCGCCGAACTAAGTTTCAGCAATGCCTGCAAATTTCTCACGCAATTTATCAAGAGCACGTTTGTACCGCATTTTTGTAGCACTCAAACCCATATGCATGATATCCGCGATCTCCTGAAACTCCAGTTCTGCGACAAATCGTAGCACCAGAATTTCTCGGTCAATCGGATTCACATGCACCAACCAGCGGTCAAGTCCGGCCTTTTCCTCAGGTTTCGGCGCCTTCTCTTCAGACGCTTCCTCGAGGGGGTCAAGACTCAAAGCGTCCATCAAACGACGCTTTCTCCGCTCCTTTCGATACTGTGTGATGCACTCGTTGTACGTAATGCTATAAAGCCATGTCTTGAACTTTGATTTGCCCTCGAAGTTCTTCAGGCCATACAGCACCTTCAGCATCACCTCCTGACAGACATCGTCCGCGTCGCGATCGTTCCCTAAATAACGTGCACAGACATTAAATAAGGTTCGCTGGTAGCGCCGCATCAACTCTTCATAGGCGCGCGTTACGTGAAACAGCTCCGCATGCGAACGCGCAACCAACTCCTCATCGGAGAGCTCGCGGGGATCGTAGCGCATGGATAACGATTGGGCTTTATTCAAAACGAGTCGGGCCGACAGTCAGGTCAATGTCCGCCGCATCCCGGACAGGGCATTTTGCGGCGGCATACATTAGCAGGGTTTGCCGGGTTAGCGGCTACTTACGTGCTGCTCCAACAGGATCCGATTGGAAAGAGAGACTAGCTCACCCTCCTCGGTCAGCAGTGTCGTTTTAACCGTGCCGATCTCTTCGATCTGACCTTCGACCTCGCCCACGCGTACTTGTTGCCCAACCTGATACAGCTCACGCACATAGATTCCCGCAAGAATCTGACCGGCAATTTCCCGGCTTCCCAACCCCATGGCCAAGGCAACTGCCAGACCAACGGTAATCAACACAATCACGATCACATGGTTGAGCAGGTCGGTTTTGACCTCCAACTGGCTGATCGCGACCGAAATACTGATGATAATCACCAGGCCCTGAGCAATCCGCCCCAGGCCACTGGCGTAATCCAGACCCACGCCTTCTGCAGCGCCGCGCACCAGGCCGTTGGCCAGTTGCGCCAGCAAAACCCCCACCAGCAGTACCAGCGCAGCACCAAAGACCTTGGGCAAATACAGCGCCAGCATGTCGAGCGTAGCTGAAACTCGCTCAAGGCCAAGGGATTCGGCAGCAGAAACCAGGAATATCAACAACACGAACCAATACACGATCTTGCCGATCAAGGTCGAGATCGGCACCTGCAACCCGGCGCGGGACAGCAGCTTGGTCAAGCCGGTGCCGCCCATCAGGCGATCCAGGCCCAGCTTGGCCAGTAATTTGGAGAGCAGCGTGTCCAGCAACTTGGCCACGACAAAACCCAGCAACAGCACCACCAGGGCGCCGAACAGGTTAGGAATGAAATTCGCTACCTTGGTCCACAACGCAGTCATCGCGGTGACGAGGCTCTGAGTCCAGAGATCAAGTTCCATATTCAATCAGCCTTATCAGCAGTGCGAGCAGTAGGTTTACGACGGGACACCGGCGCGACGTGGGCCGATCCGTTATTCAAGGCGATCATCAACGCTGGCAGCCAACGGCCCAGCAGGCTGAACAGATCACCGGCACCGACCTGGCGGTTGGCGGTTTTCAGTACGCGGCCCAGGCAAGCGTCGTCGTCACGGCTGGACGGCGTTGCTTTCAGCATGTCACGCAAAGACTGTTCAAACGGATCGTGCATACGCACCTCTCGTGATGTCTGTGAAAGACGCGATCAAATTTCTTCGGGTCACATGGTTCATCCGTCAGACCCAGCGCAAACGTCGGAATAACCACCACTGCCCCAGCGCCACGCTGGCCAGCAGCAGGCACGCCACAAGGAAGCCGTAGGGGCTGGCGGAAAGCGGAATGCCGCCGACGTTGATGCCCAGCAAACCGGTGAGAAAACTCATCGGCAGGAAAATCCCGGTGATGATCCCGAAGCGGTACATGGTGCGATTCATTCGCACGCTCAAGCGCCGGTCTTCGGCCTCCAGCACAAGCCCCACGCGCTCCCGGGTCAATTCCAGCTCTTCCAGGTAACGGGTCAGACTGTTGTTCAATTCGTTCCAGTAGTCGCCGTCATCGTTGGCAAACCAGGGCAGTTTGATGCGGCTGAGCTGGCCAAAAATATCCCGCTGCGGCGCGAGAAAACGCTTGAGCCCGGCCGCTCGCCGACGTATCTGCAAAATGCTGCCATGTTCCGGCGTATACCGTTCGTCGGCGTCCAGTTTTTCTTCTTCGCCATCGACCACTTCGGAGAGATCGCTGACCAGATCCTGAACCTTGTGGGTCAGGTATTGCGCCATATAAAGGATGAGTTCCGAGGCGGTTTTCGGGCCCTTGCCATCGGCCAGTTGCACCAGCAACTCGTCAGTGGCGCGCAGCGGACGCAAACGCAGGGAAATCACCCGCTGGGCCGAGGCAAAGATACGCACCGAGACCATGTCTTCCGGCTCGGCCCCGGGATTGAGGTTGATACCGCGCAAAAACAGCAGCAGTTCGGAGTCCGGCAATGCCAGCAGGCGCGGCCGGGTGTTCTCCTCGAGCAGCAGGTCACAGCTGAACTCGCTCAGGCCGCTGGAGCGGCGCAGCCAGGTCTGAGTCTGTGGATGACTGCGATCCCAATGCAGCCAAAGGCTTTCATGGGGCTGCAGTTGCAACTCGTCGAGCTCAGTCCGGGCAATCGAACGCGCACCGCCTTTACCATCCAGAATCAGGGCATGTACCAGGCCCCACTGCGCGTTTTCTTCCTCGAACATCCTCATCCCTTGCTAGGTCGACTGTTTATTCAGGCATTTTCAGCGGGCTGGGCGAAACGATCACGCCATTGTTGTCGGCATAGACATATTCACCCGGACGGAATGTCACGCCGGCAAAGGTCACGGCCACGTTGAGATCGCCGATGCCGCGCTTGTCGGTCTTCATCGGATGGCTGGCCAGGGCCTGGACGCCGAGGTCGGTTTGCGCAATGACGTCGACATCGCGAATGCAGCCGTAGATCACCAGGCCTTCCCAACCGTTTTTCGCCGCTTTCTCGGCCAGCATGTCGCCCAGCAGGGCCCGGCGCAGCGAACCGCCGCCGTCGACCACCAGTACTTTGCCATCGCCCTTGAGATCGACCTGCTCTTTGACCAGCGAGTTGTCTTCGAAGCATTTGATGGTCACGATTTCGCCGCCGAAGGAATCTCGGCCACCAAAATTGCTGAACATCGGTTCAACCACCTGCACCAGGTCCGGATAGGCGTCGCACAGGTCGGGAGTGAGGTAATGATTCATCGAGAAACTCCTGTAACAGAAAGACCACGATTGAAGATGCCGCAAACCCGGGCACTGTATTGATGAAACGAGCCCAGACCGCGCAGGTTTAATGCTGCGGTGGGAATCATGCGACATCAGACTCGGCCATCAGCGGCCGGCGCCCGAACAAGCAACACGAACACAATTCCCACTTCGTAACTGAATATGACCAAAAAAGCTCAATGCGTCATATCTTAGCCGCAACCCGGGCCGAGCGAAATGCTCTTGTCAGCGCCCCGCCATCAAACTACGGCGGCCAGATCAGGTGCCGGCGTCAGCAGCGGCGCCTGCTGATCGGTCAACCAGCGGGCAACCAACGGCCAGACTTCAGCCTGCGCCGCTTTGCTCACGAGCATTTCGACATGCCCGAAATTACCGCTGAAACCCTGCTCGCGCCCCAGGCAGACAAATTGTTTGTGCTCGGAGCCCAACTGCTCATAAAGCTTGCGACAGGCCCAGGTCGGGTCCTGATGATCGCCCGCGGCGCTGACGGCCAGCACCGGCATCTGGACCTCGGCCAGGCCGGCCCACCAATCCTTGTCCTTATCGCCGAAACGTCCGAACAGGCCGTACCAGCGCATGCTTTCCAACGCCAGGCCGATGGGTTCGTCTTCCGGACCACGCTTGAGCCGCGAACCCGAGAGTTGGGCAAAGCGCTTGAGAACAAAACGACCGCCCCACTCCACCGGTGGAATCTTCAATGGCCAGTACGTGCGGCTGACCTGGCTGCCGAAAAAGGCCGCCGAGGCCACCGCCGGCTCGCCCAGGTACTGTCCGCCCAAGGCCGCGGCCAGGGTGATCCCCCCCAGGGAATGGCCGATCCAGTGCGGGACCTGCCCACTCTGCTCGCGCACGAAGGCGCCAATGGCCGGCAGGTCGTAACGCGCATAGTCGGCGACACGATTCTTGCGATAGCCGGCGTTGCGCTGCGACAGGCCATGGCCACGCATCTCAGGGATCCACACATCAAAACCGGCACGGGCCAGGTATGCGCCCAGCCCCAGACCCTTGGGGGAAAACCAGAAGCGCCGATTGGAAAAACTGCCGTGAAGCAAGATCACCGGAACACCACGGGCCTCGGGCTCATCCGCCAGGCCCAAACGGGTAACGGCGATCTCCACCGTACTGTCCGGGCTGTTGCCCGGCTTCAGGCGGTACACGTCTTCACTCAGGTCGCCTCGACGTTCAGCACTGATCAAGGCGACGGGAAATAGGTTGCTGCTGCTTTGCATAATGCTCTTGCACAAAAAAGGGCGGCATCCAGATGGAGCCCGCCCTACTTGAATCTCAAAGGCCCGGCCGACACGTGGCCGGCCGGGCCTTCATTCACCGATCAGACCGCAGCCTGACCTTCAGCCAGGAAGAACCAGGTTTCCAGTACGGAGTCGGGGTTCAGCGAGACGCTCTCGATGCCCTGCTCCATCAGCCATTTGGCCAGGTCTGGGTGGTCCGAAGGGCCCTGGCCGCAGATGCCGATGTACTTGCCAGCCTTGTTGCAGGCGGCAATGGCGTTGGCCAGAAGCTTTTTAACCGCTGGATTACGCTCATCGAACAGGTGCGCGATGATCCCGGAGTCACGGTCCAGGCCCAGGGTCAGCTGGGTCAGGTCGTTGGAGCCGATGGAGAAACCGTCGAAGAACTCAAGGAACTCTTCCGCCAGGATCGCGTTGGACGGCAGCTCGCACATCATGATGATGCGCAGGCCGTTCTCGCCCCGCTTCAGGCCATTTTCAGCCAGCAGGTCGATCACTTGGCTGGCTTCGCCCAGGGTGCGGACAAACGGCACCATGATCTCGACGTTGGTCAGGCCCATCTCGTTGCGCACGCGCTTGAGGGCACGGCACTCGAGTTCGAAGCAGTCACGGAAGGATTCGCTGATGTAGCGCGAAGCACCACGGAAGCCCAGCATCGGGTTTTCTTCTTCCGGCTCGTACAGCTTGCCGCCGATCAGGTTGGCGTATTCGTTGGACTTGAAGTCCGACAGGCGCACGATGACCTTTTTCGGCGTGAACGCAGCGGCCAGGGTGCTGATGCCTTCTACCAGTTTCTCGACGTAGAAGCCGACCGGATCGTCATAGCCAGCAATACGTTTGTCGACGCTGTCCTTGATTTCCTGCGGCAGGCCGGCGTAGTTCAGCAGCGCCTTGGGGTGCACGCCGATCATGCGGTTGATGATGAATTCCAGGCGGGCCAGGCCGACACCGGCGTTGGGCAACTGGGCGAAGTCGAAGGCGCGATCCGGGTTGCCGACGTTCATCATGATTTTGAATGGCAGGTCAGGCATGGCGTCGACCGAGTTCTTCTTGACGTCGAAGCCCAGTTCGCCTTCAAAGATGTAGCCGGTGTCGCCTTCGGCGCAGGAAACGGTGACGCCCTGGCCTTCCTTCAGCAGTTGGGTGGCGTTGCCGCAACCCACGACCGCCGGGATCCCCAGCTCGCGAGCGATGATCGCCGCGTGGCAGGTACGGCCGCCACGGTTGGTGACGATGGCGCTGGCGCGCTTCATCACCGGCTCCCAGTCCGGGTCGGTCATGTCGGACACCAGGACGTCGCCGGGCTGGACTTTGTCCATCTCGGAAACGTCTTTGATGATCCGCACCTTGCCGGCGCCGATGCGCTGGCCGATAGCACGGCCTTCCACCAGCACGGTGCCGGTTTCCTTGAGCAGGTAACGCTCCATGACGTTGGCCTGGGTACGGCTTTTCACGGTTTCAGGACGGGCCTGAACGATGTACAGCTTGCCGTCGTCGCCATCTTTGGCCCATTCGATGTCCATCGGGCACTTGTAGTGCTTCTCGATGATCATCGCCTGCTTGGCCAGCTCGCTGACTTCTGCATCGCTGAGGCAG
The DNA here is from genome assembly GCF_000416215.1 of Pseudomonas sp. CF161. NCBI lineage: Bacteria > Pseudomonadati > Pseudomonadota > Gammaproteobacteria > Pseudomonadales > Pseudomonadaceae > Pseudomonas > Pseudomonas sp. CF161. Next base: position 125,736 of record NZ_ATLP01000125.1, on the reverse strand, counting down.
AAACGGGCGCGTTCGGCCTTGTCGACATCGACGGTTTTCACCGAACGGCCGGCCTTGGCTTCGTCGCCGTAGATCATCTTGATGGCCTTGCTGCCCAGGTTGCGGCGCAGGATGGCCGGGCGACCGGCTTCAAGGGTGTTTTTGTGGACGTAAAATTCGTCGGGGTTGACCGCACCCTGGACCACGGTTTCGCCCAGGCCGTAGGCGCCGGTGATAAACACCACGTCACGGAAGCCCGATTCGGTGTCGAGGGTGAACATCACACCGGCAGTGCCGGTTTCCGAACGCACCATGCGCTGCACGCCGGCAGACAGGGCGACCAGTTTGTGGTCAAAGCCCTGGTGCACGCGGTAGGAAATGGCGCGGTCGTTGAACAACGAGGCAAATACTTCCTTGGCGGCGCGAATCACGTTCTCGACGCCACGGATGTTGAGGAAGGTTTCCTGCTGGCCGGCGAAGGAGGCGTCCGGCAAGTCTTCGGCCGTCGCAGAGGAGCGTACGGCTACGGCAATATCGGGGTTGCCGGCCGACAGCGCGGCGAAGGCGGTGCGGATCTCGGCGTTAAGTTTCTCGGGGAATTCGGCTTCCATGATCCATTGACGGATCTGCGCGCCGGTCTTGGCCAGGGCGTTGACATCATCGACGTCCAGGGCATCGAGTGCCGCATGGATCTGGTCGTTGAGACCGCTGAGTTCAAGAAAATCACGGTAGGCCTGAGCCGTCGTGGCGAAGCCGCCAGGGACCGATACACCGGCGCCCGCGAGGTTGCTGATCATCTCGCCCAGGGATGCGTTCTTGCCCCCCACATGCTCTACATCATGGACGCCGAGCTTATCGAGGGAAACTACGTACTCTACCAAGGTGATCTCTCCACTAACTGTGTTGGAAAAGCTCAGAAGCCGGCTGCTCGAAGGAGCTATTGCCCGCTATATGGCCTGGACCTGGAAAATAAGTGAGAATGCGGGCCATTCCAGGCCGGCAAATCGCGCCTATCATATCCAAGATTCGTCACTAGCTTAAGGCCCAAGGTGCAAATGAAACGATCTGCTTTCTTTATTTCCGACGGCACCGGCATTACGGCCGAAACCCTCGGCCAAAGCCTGTTGGCGCAGTTCGAAAACATCACCTTCAGCAAATTCACGCGACCGTACATCGACAGCGTGGAAAAAGCGCGGGCCATGGTACAACAAATCAACATCGCCGCCGAAAAGGACGGATTTCGCCCGATCATCTTCGACACCATCGTCAATCAGGACATTCGTGAGATCCTCGCCACCTCCAATGGTTTCATGATCGACATTTTCTCGACCTTCCTCGCCCCGCTGGAGCAGGAGTTGAGCGAGCACTCGTCGTATTCGGTCGGCAAGTCCCATTCCATTGGCCACAACTCCAATTACATGGAGCGCATCGAGGCGGTGAACTTCGCCCTCGACAACGATGACGGCGCCCGCACCCACTACTACGACAAGGCCGACCTGATCCTGGTGGGCGTGTCGCGTTGCGGCAAAACCCCAACCTGCCTGTACATGGCCATGCAATTCGGTATTCGCGCGGCCAACTACCCGCTGACCGAGGACGACATGGAGCGCCTGCAACTGCCAAACGCCCTGCGCGCGCACCAGCACAAGCTGTTCGGCCTGACCATCGACCCCGACCGCCTGACCGCGATCCGCAACGAGCGCAAACCCAACAGCCGCTATTCGAGCTACGCCCAGTGCGAGTTCGAGGTGCGCGAGGTGGAAAACCTGTTCCGTCGCGAAAACATCCCCCACATCAACTCCACGCACTTTTCGGTGGAGGAGATTTCGGCAAAAATCCTCGTCGAAAAAGGCGTGGAACGCCGCTTCAAGTAAGCCCCCCCCCCGTGGCGACGGCGCTTGCGCCTTAGCCACGGCGAATTACCAGGCGCTCGACGTGTCGCCCTGCCCCAGGGCCCGGGCCAAGGCGCCAAACCCCGCCACCAACAACCGATCATCGTCCGAGGTGTTGCAGACACTGGCGCGAATGTATTGCGGCACGGCTGCCTGCCCCACGGCAAAGGCTTCGGCGGTGGCGATCAGGTAATGGTTGCGCTTGAGCTCAGCCTCGATTTCCGAGGCGCGCCATGGCTCGGGAACCTTGATCCAGAAATGCGGGCTACCGGGCGGGCTGCGCCATTCCAGCCCCGCCAACAGGCCTTCGACCAAAGCCTTGCGCCGGCGGATTTCCGCGATCTGCTGTTGCCGCAGGGCCTCGGCCACCGGGCTTTCGATCCAGGCACAGGCCAGTTCAAGGGTCAGCGGCGTGGCCATCCAGCAAGTCGCGCGCACCGCCGCAGCCAAACGGTCCACCAGCGCCAGCGGCGCATGCACGAACCCCACCCGCAGCCCGGCCGCCAGCGCTTTGCTCAGGCTGCCGATCAATACCGTGCGCTCAGGGGCGAAATGGCTCAGGGGCGCCGGGCGCTGGTCCATCAGCACCGCATGGGCTTCATCTTCGATCAGCAGCAGATTGTGCTGGCGCCCCAGTTCGGCGATGGCCTGGCGCCGGGCGGGCGATTGCACCGCGGTGGTCGGGTTCTGCAAGCTCGGGGTGCAATACAGGGCCACCACCCGATGGTTGCGGCAGGCCTCATCCAGGGCTTGCGGGAGCAGGCCCTGCGCGTCCATTTCCAGGCCGATCAGTTTGATCCCGAGCATGCGCGCGGTGCTGATCAGGCCCGGGTAGGTCAATTGCTCGGTGACCAGGGTGTCCCCGGGCTTGAGCAGTGCCATCAAGGTGATGTGCAGCCCGTGCTGGGCGCCATTGACGCAAATGACCTGCTCGGCCTGCGCAGTGAAATCCTCCTGCGACAGCCAGCGCGCGCCCGCCGCACGATGTCGCGCCAGGCCGGCCTCGGCGCTGTAGCGGCTGAGGTCATGCAAGGTCGCGAGGTCCTGGGCCAAGGCGTGCAGCCCTTGCGCCATGAGGGCAATTTCCGGCCCGGGAATATGGGTGTTGCGGCTCATGTCGAAGCTGGCCGGCGGTTCATCGCTGACGTTGCGAAAGCCCGCATCACGCTGGCGCTCCATGCCCTGCTGGCGCACGTAGGTGCCATCGCCGACCCGCGCCACCACCCGCCCCAGGCGCTCCAGCTCGCCATAGGCGCGGCTGATAGTGCCAATGGTCACCCCCAGGCTGTCCGCCAGCAGGCGATGGGGCGGCAATTTGCTGCCCGGGGCAATGGTCCCCTGAGTGATGCCGTTATCGATAGCACCTGCCAGGCGCTGGTACTTGGGGCCGACCTCGGATTCGAGTGCGGATCGGATCATTGACACCATGTCAATACTTACTTTGACAGCCATCATTTTCCCTAATAGCGTGCTTTACAGGTTCAATTACCGGAACAGACCCGCGCAATATAGAGGTCAATTCCGCTTCACGAAAGGAATCCCAGGTTGACTACCTCAACGGCTATACACAGCACCCCGCGTGTCTCGAAGCCCTGGCTGGCCGGTCTGATCACCAGCGTGCTGTTTCTGATCGTCTGCCTGAGCTGGGGCACCACCTGGCTCGGTATCAAGATCGCCGTGGAAAGCGTGCCGCCCCTGACCGCCGCCGGCCTGCGGTTTCTGATCGCCTTTCCGCTGTTTCTCGGCTTTGCCCTGGTGCGCCGCGAGCCGATCCTGTTTCCCCGTTCCAAGCGCTGGTTCTTTGTGTTCGTCACCCTGTGCTACTTCAGCCTGCCCTACTACCTGCTGAACTACGGCGAGATGCACGTTTCTTCCGGGCTCACGGCCTTGCTGTTCAGCTGCATGCCGGTGTTTATCCTGATTTTTTCCGCGATCTTCCTGCGGGAGAAAATCTACACCTCGCAAGTGGTCGGGATCGCCATCGGCTTTGCCAGCCTGTACATGATCATCCGCAGTCAGGGCCTGCACCTGGACCACGCCGAGCTGTTTGGCGTGGTGGCGATTCTGGCCGCAGCGGTGCTGCACGCCTTGTGCTACGTCATCACCAAGCAGCAAGGCAGCGCCATCAGCGTTATCACCTACAACACCCTGCCGATCGGCATTGCCGGGCTGATGCTGTTTGTGGCCGGGCTGTGTGTCGAGAGCCCGAGTTTCAGCGCGATCAGCCCGCGCTCCTGGGGCGCGCTGCTGTACCTGGGGCTGGTGGCGTCGGTGGGCGGGTTTATCGTGTATTTCCTGCTGCTCAAGCGCCTGAGCCCGATCATTCTGTCGTTCGTGTTTATCATCTTCCCGGTGTTCGCGGTGATGATCGGCGCCTGGTACGAAGGGCAAAGCCTGTCGCGGGAATTGCTGATGTATTCGGCGGTGTTATTGACCGGGTTTGCCATCACCAAATTGCCGGTAGAGAAGTGGTTGTTTAAGGCCAAAGCGCCTGTGTAGCCGCTGCCGCCAGGCTGGGCAGCGGCTACAGGGGCGGGTCAGATCACGAACAGGTCGACGAAGCGCTGCACCGGTGTGGCTTCGAGCTGTGCCTGGTCCTTGCACAGGGCGAAGATCTGCGCCGAGCGCTGGGCGGTGAAGCGGGTGGCGAGGTTGGCCTTGAACTTGTCTTCCAGCAGCGGGATGCCTTCGGCGCGGCGCCGACGATGGCCGATCGGGTATTCCACCACCACCTGTTCGGTGCTGGAGCCGTCCCTGAAAAACACCTGCAAGGCATTGGCAATCGAGCGCTTGTCGGCCTCCAGGTATTCGCGGGTGTAGCGCGGCTCTTCGACCACCTGCATTTTCTCGCGCAGTTGATCGATGATCGGGTGCGCGGCGTGGAATTCATCTTCGTACTGCTCGGCCACCAGGTTGCCAAACGCCAGGGGTACGGCGGTCATGTACTGGATGCAGTGGTCGCGATCGGCGGCATTGGCCAGCGGCCCGACCTTGGAAATGATGCGGATGGCCGATTCGTGGGTGGTGATCACAATGCGCTCGATTTCATGCAGACGATTGCGCACCAGCGGGTGCAGGGTCACCGCCGCTTCACAGGCGGTTTGCGCATGGAACTCGGCCGGGAAGCTGATCTTGAACAGCACGTTTTCCATCACATAGCTGGCGTACTTCTGCGACAGGCTGAACCGGCGCTGGTCCTCGGGCTTGAGCGCCAGGTCCTTGTTGGTATGGCTGAACAGCACGTCATAGAAGCCCCACTGCGGCGCGCTCAGCACCCCGGGAATCCCCATCTCGCCACGCAGGGCGATGTCCGCCAGGCGCACGCCACGGCTGGAAGCATCCCCCGCCGCCCAGGATTTGCGCGAGCCGGCATTCGGCGCATGACGGTAAGTGCGCAGTGCCTGGCCGTCGACGAAGGCGTGGGACAAGGCCGCCAGCACCTGCTCGCGATTGGCGCCCATCAACTTGGCACTGACCGCAGTGGAGGCCACTTTGACCAGCAGCACATGGTCCAGGCCGACCCGGTTGAAGGAGTTTTCCAAAGCCATCACGCCCTGGATTTCATGGGCCATGATCATCGCCTCCAGCACCGCCCGCACGGTCAGCGGTGCCTCGCCATTGGCCACGCGCTTTTGCGACAGGTGATCGGCCACGGCGAGGATGCCGCCGAGGTTGTCCGACGGATGCCCCCACTCCGCCGCCAGCCAGGTGTCGTTGTAGTCGAGCCAGCGCACGATGCAGCCGATGTCCCAGGCCGCCTTGACCGGGTCCAGGCGATAACTGGTGCCTGGCACCCGTGCGCCGAAGGGCACCACGGTGCCTTCGACGATCGGCCCCAGGTGCTTGGTGCACTCCGGAAAACGCAGGGCCAGCAGGCCGCAGCCCAGGGTGTCCATCAGGCAATTGCGGGCGGTGTCGAGGGCTTCGGGCGAGTCGACGCGGTAGGTCAGGACGTAGTCGGCAATGTCCTGCAGGACCTGGTCGTAGTCGGGACGGTTGTTGAGGTCAACGTTGGCGCTCATGAGCGATTCACTCCAGTTACAGGGTCGAAGGTAGGGTCGATTCCTCAGGCACAGGTCAGGTCAATAACGGCATCGCAGGTCTGCGCCTGCTCAGCTACTCGATAACAACATCACTACCAGCAATCGTGGCGAGGGAGCTTGCTCGCGCTAGGTGGCGTAGCCGCCCAAAAGGCGGCCCATGCGTTACAGCAGGTACATCCCGCGCTCAGGTTTTGCGACCGCTGCGCGGTCGAGCGGGAGCAAGCTCCCTCGCCACGGCAAGCTCCCTCCAGGCAAACTTTTTTGCACTTAGAAACTGTCGCCCGGCACACGCACCCAGCCTTCCATCAGCACCCGGGCGCTGCGGCTCATGATGGCCTTGACCACCGTCCACTCGCCATTGGCCTGGCTGGCTTCGGCGCCGACCCGCAGGGTGCCCGAGGGGTGACCGAAACGCACCGCGCTACGCGCACCGCCACCGGCCGCAAGATTGACCAGGGTGCCGGGGATCGCTGCCGCCGTGCCGATGGCCACTGCCGCGGTGCCCATCATTGCGTGGTGCAGCTTGCCCATGGACAACGCCCGCACCAGCAGGTCGACATCACCGACCTTGACCGCCTTGCCGCTGGACGCGGTGTAGTCGGCTGGCGGTGCGACAAAGGCCACCTTAGGTGTGTGCTGGCGCGTGGCGGCTTGATCCAGGTGCTGGATCAGGCCCATGCGCAGGGCACCGTGGGCGCGGATGGTCTCGAACATCGCCAGCGCCTTGGGATCGCCGTTGATCTGGCCCTGCAGTTCGGTGCCCTGGTAACCCAGGTCCTGGGCATTGATAAAGATGGTCGGGATCCCGGCGTTGATCATGGTCGCCTTGAACGTGCCGACACCCGGCACTTCGAGGTCGTCAACCAGGTTGCCGGTGGGGAACATCGAACCGCCGGCGCCCTCTTCCTCGGCCGCCGGGTCCATGAACTCCAATTGCACTTCGGCGGCGGGAAAGGTCACGCCGTCGAGTTCAAAATCACCGGTTTCCTGCACCGCACCGTCGGTGATCGGCACGTGGGCGATGATGGTCTTGCCGATGTTGGCCTGCCAGATACGCACCACGGCCACGCCGTTTTGCGGCACCCGGGCTGCGTCCACCAGCCCGCTGCTGATGGCGAAGGAACCCACCGCTGCCGACAGGTTGCCGCAGTTGCCGCTCCAGTCGACGAAGGGCTTGTCGATGGCGACCTGGCCGAACAGGTAATCGACGTCGTGATCGGCCTTGATGCTTTTCGACAGGATCACCGTCTTGCTGGTGCTGGAGGTCGCCGCGCCCATGCCGTCGATCTGCTTGTCGTACGGGTCGGGGCTGCCGATCACCCGCAGCAGCAACGCATCGCGGGCCGCGCCGGGCAGTTGCGCCGCTTCGGGCAGGTCCTGCAGGTTGAAGAACACACCTTTGCTGGTGCCGCCGCGCATGTAGGTGGCGGGAATCTTGATTTGCGGTACGAAAGCCATGGAAATCTGGTCCTGATAAGGCCGGGAGCACGACCTTGCAGTCGGCCCCCGGCGCGCCACTTAGGCCGTAGCCGATTCGAGGAAGTCCTGGGCAAAGCGCTGCAACACGCCGCCCGCCTCATAGATCGATACTTCTTCTGCGGTGTCGAGGCGGCAGGTGACCGGAACTTCCAGTCGCTCGCCGTCATGTCGGTTGATCACCAGGGTCAGGGTCGCGCGCGGCGTGCGCTCGCCGATCACGTCGAAGGTCTCGGTGCCGTCGATGCCCAGGGTCTTGCGGTTGGTGCCCGGCAGGAACTCCAGCGGCAACACGCCCATGCCCACCAGGTTGGTGCGGTGGATGCGCTCGAAACCTTCGGCGGCAATCGCCTCGACCCCCGCCAGGCGCACGCCCTTGGCCGCCCAGTCGCGGGACGAACCCTGACCGTAGTCGGCGCCGGCGATGATGATCAGCGGCTGCTTGCGCTGCATGTAGGTTTCGATGGCTTCCCACATCCGCGTGACCTGGCCTTCAGGCTCGATCCGCGCCAGGGAGCCCTGCTTGACCTTGCCGTTTTCCTGGACCATTTCATTGAACAGCTTGGGGTTGGCAAAGGTCGCGCGCTGGGCGGTCAGGTGGTCGCCACGGTGGGTGGCGTAGGAGTTGAAGTCCTCCTCCGGCAGGCCCATTTTCGCCAGGTACTCGCCCGCGGCGCTGTCGAGCATGATGGCGTTGGAAGGCGACAGGTGGTCGGTGGTGATGTTGTCCGGCAGCACCGCCAGCGGGCGCATGCCGCTCAGGCTGCGCGCGCCGGCCAGGGCCCCTTCCCAGTACGGCGGGCGGCGGATGTAGGTGCTCATCTCGCGCCAGGCGTACAGCGGCTCGACCTTGGGCCCGGTGTCTTCGTGAATGGCAAACATCGGGATGTACACCTGGCGGAACTGCTCCGGCTTGACCGAGGCCTTGACCACTGCGTCGATCTCTTCATCGCTGGGCCAGATGTCCTTGAGCCGCACTTCGTTGCCCTGGGTGTCCAGGCCCAGCACGTCCTTCTCGATATCGAAGCGGATGGTGCCGGCAATCGCATAGGCCACCACCAGCGGCGGCGAGGCGAGGAATGCCTGCTTGGCGTACGGGTGGATACGCCCGTCGAAGTTGCGGTTGCCCGAGAGCACCGCCGTGGCGTACAGGTCGCGGTCGATGATCTCTTGCTGGATCACCGGGTCCAGAGCCCCGGACATGCCGTTGCAGGTGGTGCAGGCAAAAGCCACCACGCCGAACCCCAGCTGCTCCAGTTCCTGGGTCAGGCCGGCTTCGTCCAGGTACAGGGCCACGGTTTTCGAGCCCGGCGCCAGGGACGACTTGACCCAGGGCTTGCGGGTCAGGCCCAGCTTGTTGGCATTGCGCGCGATCAGGCCGGCGGCGATCACGTTGCGCGGGTTGCTGGTGTTGGTGCAACTGGTGATGGCAGCGATGATCACTGCGCCATCGGGCATCTGCCCCGGCACGTCATCCCACTGGCCGGCAATGCCCCTGGCCGCCAGGTCGCTGGTGGCCACTCGCGCATGGGGGTTGCTGGGCCCGGCCATGTTGCGCACCACCGAAGACAGGTCGAACTGCAGGCCACGCTCGTAGCGCGCGGTCTTCAGGCTCTCGGCCCAGAGGCCGGTGTGCTTGGCGTAGCTTTCCACCAACTGCACCTGCTGCTCTTCGCGGCCGGTGAGTTTCAGGTAGTCGATGGTTTGCTGGTCGATGTAGAACATCGCCGCCGTGGCGCCGTATTCCGGGGCCATGTTGGAGATGGTCGCGCGGTCGCCCAGGGTCAGGGCCGACGCGCCTTCACCAAAGAATTCGAGCCAGGCGCCCACCACCTTCTGCTGGCGCAGGAACTCGGTCAGCGCCAGCACCATGTCGGTGGCGGTGATGCCTGGTTGCAGCTTGCCGGTCAGCTCGACGCCGATGATTTCCGGCAGGCGCATCCACGACGCTCGACCCAGCATCACGCTCTCGGCTTCCAGGCCGCCAACGCCAATCGCGATCACCCCCAGGGCGTCCACGTGCGGGGTATGGCTGTCGGTACCGACGCAGGTATCAGGGAAGGCCACGCCATCGCGCACCTGGATCACCGGGGACATTTTCTCCAGGTTGATCTGGTGCATGATGCCGTTGCCCGGCGGGATCACGTCGACGTTCTTGAACGCCTTTTTGGTCCAGTTGATGAAGTGGAAACGGTCTTCGTTGCGCCGGTCTTCGATGGCGCGGTTCTTCTCGAACGCCTCGGGATCGAAGCCGCCGCGCTCGACCGCCAGGGAGTGGTCGACGATCAACTGGGTCGGCACCACCGGGTTGACCAGCGCCGGGTCACCGCCCTGGTCGGCGATCGCGTCACGCAGGCCGGCCAGGTCCACCAGCGCGGTCTGCCCCAGAATGTCGTGGCACACCACCCGTGCGGGGTACCAGGGGAAGTCGAGGTCGCTCTTGCGTTCGATCAGTTGGCGCAGCGAGGCGTTCAAGGTCGCCGGATCGCAGCGGCGGACCAGGTTTTCCGCCAGCACCCGCGAGGTGTACGGCAGGCTGTCGTAGGCGCCGGGGGCGATCTGGTCGACTGCCGCGCGGGTGTCGAAATAATCCAGGCGGCTGCCGGGCAGCGTTTTGCGAAATTCAGTGTTCATCGTCAGGACTCGGTCACGGTAGTTTCAAAGGAAGCGTGCGCCGCTGCGTGGAATGGAAGCCTGTCCCCACGGGACTCCCGGCTCATTCAACAGCAGCGCCGACACGCTGCCGGTCAGCGACGCTCGATTGGCACGAACTTGCGCTGTTCAACGCCGATGTATTCGGCGCTTGGACGGATGATGCGGTTGTTGGCACGTTGCTCGAACACGTGGGCGGCCCAGCCGGTCAGGCGCGAGCAGACAAAGATCGGCGTGAACAACTTGGTCGGGATGCCCATGAAGTGGTACGCCGAGGCATGGTAGAAGTCGGCGTTGGGAAACAGCTTCTTCTGCTCCCACATGGTCTTGTCGATGGCTTCGGAGACCGGGAACAGCACCGTGTCGCCCACTTCATCGGCGAGTTTTTTCGACCAGCCCTTGATCACCTCGTTGCGCGGATCGTTGTCCTTATAGATCGCGTGACCGAAGCCCATGATCTTGTCCTTGCGCTCGAGCATGCCGAGGGTGCCCTCGACTGCGGCCTGCGGCGAGCTGAAGCGTTCGATCATCTCCATCGCCGCTTCGTTGGCGCCGCCATGCAGCGGGCCGCGCAGCGAGCCGATGGCCGCGGTGACGCAGGAATACAGGTCGGACAGGGTCGAGGCACAGACCCGCGCGGTAAAGGTCGAAGCGTTGAATTCGTGCTCGGCGTAGAGGATCAGCGACACGTTCATGACCTTGACGTGCAACTCGCTAGGCGTCTTGCCATGCAGCAGGTGCAGGAAGTGGCCGCCGATGGAGGGCTCGTCGCTCACGCAATCGATGCGCTTTGCATCGTGGCTGAAGCGGTACCAGTAGCACATGATCGCCGGGAATGCGGCCAGCAGGCGGTCGGTGACATCGTGCTGCGCGCTGAAGTCCTTCTCGGGCTCGATATTGCCCAGGAACGAGCAACCGGTGCGCATCACGTCCATCGGGTGGGCGTCGGCCGGGATCCGCTCCAGCACTTCCTTCAGCGCCTGGGGCAGGTCGCGCAGCTTGCCCAGTTTGGCCTGGTACGCCGCCAGTTGGGCCTGGGTGGGCAGTTCGCCGTACAACAGCAGGTAGGCCACTTCTTCGAACTGGGCATCCGCCGCCAGTTCACGCACGTCATAGCCGCGATAGGTCAGGCCGGCACCCGCCTGGCCCACGGTGGACAGTGCGGTCTGCCCGGCAACCTGGCCACGCAGGCCCGCGCCACTCAATACTTTTGCTTCGGCCATTGCTCTCTCCAATCTTGAATTTGTTAGGGACTTGGCAACTTCATCAACGGTGTGTTCGGGGTTGGCTGATCAACCTTTCTTCTGTGCAAACAGCGCATCGAGTTTTTGCTCGAAGACGTGGTAGTCGATGCGGTCGTACAGCTCCATACGGGTTTGCATGGTGTCGATCACGTTCTGCTGGGTGCCGTCGCGACGGATCGCGGTGAAGACGTTTTCCGCCGCCTTGTTCATCGCGCGAAACGCCGACAGCGGGTACAGCACCAGGGACACGCCCACGGAGCCGAGCTGCTCGGTGGTGTAGAGCGGGGTCGCGCCGAATTCGGTGATATTGGCCAGGATCGGCGCCTTCACCCGGTCGGCAAAGATCCGGTACATCTCGAGTTCGGTGATGGCTTCCGGAAACACCATGTCGGCGCCGGCTTCGATGCAGGCGGCGGCGCGGTCCAGGGCCGATTCGAGGCCTTCGACCGCCAGGGCGTCGGTGCGCGCCATGATCACGAAGCTGTCATCGGTGCGTGCATCGACGGCGGCCTTGATGCGGTCGACCATTTCCTGCTGCGAGACAATTTCCTTGTTGGGGCGATGGCCGCAGCGCTTGGCGCCAACCTGGTCTTCGATATGGATCGCCGCCGCGCCGAACTTGATCATCGACTTGACGGTGCGCGCCACGTTGAACGCCGAGGAACCGAAGCCGGTGTCCACGTCCACCAGCAATGGCAGGTCGCAGACGTCGGTGATGCGGCGCACGTCGGTCAGCACATCATCCAGGCCGGTGATGCCCAGGTCCGGCACGCCCAGGGAGCCGGCAGCCACCCCGCCACCCGACAGGTAGATGGCCTTGAAGCCGGCGCGCTGGGCCAGCAGGGCGTGGTTGGCGTTGATGGTGCCGACCACTTGCAAGGGGTGCTCGCTGGCGACCGCCTCACGGAAACGCTGGCCTGGAGTGCTTTTGTTAGTGGAGCTCATGACTCACCTCTCTAGGGCGCGGACTCTGGAAAGTGACGCGCAATGTTGCGTTTGGAGGCGCCGATGTGTCGGCGCATCAGTAACTCGGCCAATTCACCGTCGCGGTCGGCGATGGCATCGAGAATCCGGTGGTGCTCGGCGAACGCCTGGCGCGGCCGATTGGGCGTGGCGGAAAACTGGATGCGGTACATCCGCACCAGTTGATACAGCTCGCCACAGAGCATTTGCGTGAGGGTGCGGTTGCCGGCGCCCTGGATGATCCGGTAGTGGAAGTCGAAATCCCCTTCCTGCTGGTAGTAGCCGACGCCGGCCTGGAACGCCGCATCGCGCTCGTGGGTGTCGAGCACCCGGCGCAGTTCGTCGATCTCCTCGCTGGTCATGCGCTCCGCCGCCAGGCGGCAGGCCATGCCTTCCAGGGATTCGCGGATTTCGTAGAGTTCTATCAGCTCGGCGTGGCTCAGGGACACCACCCGCGCGCCGACATGGGGCACCCGCACCAGCAGGCGCTGCCCTTCGAGGCGATGGATGGCTTCACGCAGTGGGCCACGGCTGATGCCGTAGGTGCGCGCCAGCTCGGGTTCGGAGATCTTGCTGCCGGGGGCGATCTCACCCTTGACGATTGCCGCCTGGATGCGCCGGAAAACGTTCTCGGACAAGGTCTCGGAATCGTCCTGAACCAGAACCGGGGGATCGAGTTGATCCAGCATATTGTCGACACCTTTGAAATCAATGTGACAAAAACTAGCCAATTACCCCATTACAGTCAAAGGAAAAATAGACATTGTCGACAATCGTCTAATAACCCTTTGCACCAAAACAACTCAAATGGCCCGCCCCCGGCGCTGGCGCCATAAAACCAGCGTGCTAGAATGCCGCCCGCATTTGCCTGTCATCTTTATATGGCAGGCACACGAGGGAGTTTGCGCAGCAATGCCAGTCGCCTTGAACTGAAGAACCCATGCGACACATCAGGATTTATGAGACTCAAGGCCTTTTCCCTATTGCTCTGCCTCTTGTGCCTGCCCGGCGTGAGCGCTGCCGCCGAAAAGACCGTATACGGTCTCAATGAATACGCAAGGCTGGCCGGTATCGACCTGGAAGTCGCGGCCAAGCTCGACACCGGGGCCAAGACCGCCTCCCTCAGCGCCCGCGACATCAAACGCTTCAAGCGCAATGGCGAGTCCTGGGTGCGTTTCTACCTGGCCATCGATGCCGCCCATTCCCACCCGATCGAACGGCCGCTGGCCCGGGTCAGCAAGATCAAGCGCCGCGCCGGCGACATCGATCCCGAAGACGACAAGAAATACACCTCGCGCCCGGTCATTACCCTCGATGTGTGCATGGGCACGGCCCTGCGCAGCATAGAAGTGAACTTGACCGACCGCAGTGCATTCCAATACCCGCTGCTGATCGGCTCCGAAGCCCTGAAACGCTTCGACGCGCTGGTCGACCCCAGTCTTAAATACGCTGCTGGCAAACCCGCCTGCGCCATCGACGTTCAAACCGCAGAGTAATTCCAATGCGCTCTCTTACCCTTCATCTGAAAGTCCTGATCGCCATCCTGGTGGTGTTGGGTATCTCGATCACGGCCTACCAGATTTTCGTGCTCGGTATTCCGGTGACCGAAGACGCCACCGACGACCTGTGGAACATCGACGCCAAGGTCGAGTTTGTCGCCAACGCCAAGGACCCGATCAAGATCCAGATGTTCGTGCCGCCCCTGAGCCGCGATTACGTCAGCCTCAACGAAAGCTTTATCTCCAACAATTACGGGGTCGCGGTGAACCGCGTCGACGGCAACCGCAAGGTCACCTGGTCGGCGCGTCGGGCCAAGGGCAACCAGACCCTGTACTACCGCCTGGTGCTGACCAAGCGCTACACCGGCGAGAAAGCCAAGGTCAAAGGCCCGACCTTCCGTGACAGCATTGCCGTCGAAGGCCCGGAAAAGATCGCCGCCGAAGCCCTGCTCGCGCCTATTCGCCAGCACTCGGCCGACGTCGAGACCTTCATCGGCGAAGCCATCAAGCGGGTCAACAACCTCAACGACGACAACGTGAAACTGCTGCTGGCCGGTGACCCGTCCACCCCGCACAAGGCCAAGATCGTCGAACTGCTGCTGTCCATCGCCCACGTGCCGATCGAGAAGGTGCACACCATCCGCCTGGTGGCCGACCAGCCGCAGACCCCGGAGCTGTGGCTGCGCAGCTTCAATGGCAACGATTGGCTGTACTTCAACCCGGAAACCGGTGAACAAGGCCTGCCCACCGACCGCCTGCTGTGGTGGACCGGCGACGACAACCTGATCACCGTCGATGGCGGCAAGAAAGCCAACGTCACCTTCAGCCTCAACAACAGCGAAATGAACGCCATTCGCCTGGCCAAGCTGACCGACGAGAACACCGACGCCAACTTCCTCGAGTATTCGCTGTACGGCCTGCCGCTGCAGACCCAGCAGACGTTCATGATCATGGTGATGATCCCGATTGGCGTGCTGGTGATCCTGATCCTGCGCAACCTGATCGGCCTGCAGACCCTGGGCACCTTCACTCCGGTCCTGATCGCCCTGGCCTTCCGCGAGACCCAGCTGGGCTTTGGCATCGTGCTGTTTACGGTGATCACGGCGCTCGGGCTGTCACTGCGCTCCTACCTCGAACACCTGAAGTTGCAGATGCTGCCGCGGCTGTCGGTGGTGCTGACGTTCGTGGTGGTGCTGATCGCCGCCATCAGCCTGTTCAGCCACAAACTGGGCCTGGAACGCGGGCTGTCGGTGGCGCTGTTCCCGATGGTGATCCTGACCATGACCATCGAGCGCCTGTCGATCACCTGGGAAGAACGCGGTGGCGGCCATGCCATGAAAGTGGCGATCGGCACGCTGTTCGCCGCCTCCCTGGCGCACCTGATCATGAGCGTGCCGGAGCTTACGTACTTCGTCTTCACCTTCCCGGCGATCCTGCTGATCCTGGTGGGCTTCATGCTGGCCATGGGTCGCTATCGCGGCTACCGCCTGACCGAGCTCGTGCGCTTCAAAGCATTCGTCAAGGCTGACTCCTGATGTTCGGCCTGTGGAAGACCTGGAAAGCCCTGGAAGCGCGGGGAATCATGGGCATCAATCGGCGTAACGCCGATTACGTGCTCAAGTACAACAAGCGCAGCCTGTACCCGATCGTGGATGACAAGATCATCACCAAGGAACGGGCAATCAAGGCCGGCATCCATGTGCCGGAGCTGTACGGGGTGATCTCCACCGAGAAGGAAATCGACAAGCTCGACGAAATCATCGCCGGGCGCAGCGACTTCGTGATCAAGCCGGCCCAGGGCGCCGGCGGTGACGGCATCATCGTGATTGCCGACCGCTTCGAAGGCCGTTATCGCACGGTGTCGGGCAAGATCATCAGCCACGAGGAGATCGAGCACCATATCTCCAGCATCCTCACCGGCCTGTATTCCCTGGGCGGCCACCGCGACCGCGCACTGATCGAATACCGGGTGACCCCGGACCAGATCTTCAAGAGCATCAGCTACGAGGGCGTGCCGGACATCCGCATCATCGTGCTCATGGGCTACCCGGTGATGGCCATGCTGCGCCTGCCGACCCGCCAGTCCGGGGGCAAGGCCAACCTGCACCAGGGCGCCATCGGCGTCGGTGTCGACCTGGCCACCGGCCTGACCCTGCGCGGCACCTGGCTGAACAACATCATCACCAAGCACCCGGACACCACCAACGCGGTGGACGGCGTGCAACTGCCGTACTGGGACGGCTTCATGAAGCTCGCGGCGGGCTGCTACGAACTCTGCGGCCTGGGCTACATCGGCGTGGACATGGTCCTGGACCAGGAAAAAGGCCCGCTGATCCTCGAGCTCAACGCCCGCCCCGGCCTCAACATCCAGATCGCCAACGACTGCGGCCTGACCCTGCGCACCCATGCGGTCGAGGCGCGCCTGGAAGAGCTGAAGGCACGCGGCATCGAAGAAAGCGTCGAAGACCGGGTGAAATTCGCCCAGGAGCTGTTCGGCCATATTCCGCCGGTCGAAGGCTAAGCCTGTCGCCGCGGCTACAGCTTTCCTGTAGCCGCTGCCGAAGGCTTGAGCTGGGTTCGGACGCTGGCCGGCAAAGGCAGCGCAAAACCTCACCCCTGCCTTAAACCACCGCACGCCGAATACGCCACGAACGCCGCAATCGCCGACATCCCTCTAGGAGCAACCCTGGCAGAGGACTACAATCGCCAGCCGCGCTTCGATGACTGATCTGCCCCGCATGCCAACCTGCTCCGTACACCCACTGCCCTACCGCGCCGACCCTGCCGCCTACTTTGCAGCGATTCAGCATGCCCCGGGGGCCGTGCTGCTCGACAGCGGCCGCCCGAGTGCCGCGCGCGGCCGCTACGACCTGCTCAGCGCCTGGCCCCTGGCCGAGTTGACGGTGCAGGCCGCCGAAAGCGGGGCCCAGTTCCTACAACGCCTGCGCAGCAGCCTCCAGCAACTGGGCCCGGCCGACCTGCCTGCCTCCTGCCAACTGCCCTTCGCCGGCGGCTTGATCGGCTACCTCAGCTACGACTTCGGCCGGCGCCTGGAGCGCCTGCCCAGCCAGGCCGCAGACGACCTGCATCTGCCGGACGCGCGCCTGGGCCTGTACCCCTGGGCCCTGATCAGCGACCACCAGCAAGCCAGCAGCCAACTGGTGTTCCACCCCAGCCTCGGCGACGACCAGCGCCAACGCCTGATCGACCTGTTCAGCCAGGCGCCGGCCCCTGCCGTGGACCGCTTCAGCCTGACCAGCACCATGACCGCCGACCTCAGCGCCGAGGACTACCGCCAGGCGTTCCAGCGTATCCAGCAGTACATCCAGGCCGGCGATTGTTACCAGGTCAACTTTGCCCAACGCTTTCGCGCCGGATGCCAGGGCGACCCCTGGAGCGCTTACCGCGCGCTGCGCCTGGCCTGCCCGACGCCGTTCTCGGGTTTTCAGCGCCTGCCCGATGGCGGCGCGGTGCTCAGCCTGTCGCCGGAGCGCTTTGTCAAAGTCAGCCAGGGCCAGGTCGAGACCCGCCCGATCAAAGGCACCCGGCCACGCAGCCAGGACGCCAGCGAAGATGCGGCCAACGCCGCCGAACTGCTGGCCAGCCCCAAGGACCGCGCGGAAAACCTGATGATCGTCGACCTGCTGCGCAATGACCTGGGACGCACCTGCCGGCTCGGCTCGGTGCGCGTCCCGGAGCTGTTCAGCCTCGAGAGCTACCCCAATGTGCATCACCTGGTGAGCAGCGTTACCGGTGAGCTGGCCGCGGGCAAAGATGTCCTGGACCTGATTGCTGGCAGCTTCCCGGGCGGCTCGATCACCGGCGCGCCGAAGATCCGCTCGATGCAGATCATCGACGAGCTGGAACCGACCCGGCGCGGCCTGTATTGCGGCTCATTGCTGTACCTGGACGTACGCGGTGAAATGGACAGCTCGATCGCCATCCGCAGCCTGCTGGTCAAGGACGGGCAGGTGTGCTGCTGGGGCGGCGGCGGAATAGTCGCCGATTCGGATTGCGAGGAGGAATACCAGGAGTCCATCACCAAGGTCCGAGTCCTGCTGGAAACCCTGCAAAACCTTTGAATCCGGTAGCCGCTGGGCGCAGCGGGGTGTCCGGTGGATAAATGTTGCCAGAGATGGCCAGCGCAGGCTGCGCTGGCCGGAATTCCCTCGGCGATTACAGACTCAGCGCCCGATTCGAGGCCTTGATGAATTCCTGCTTCAACTCGGCAAAGGTGTGCACGGCCGGGAATTGCGGGAACTCGCGGATCACATTGTCCGGCGCATGGAACAGAATTCCCGCATCCGCCTCGCCCAGCATGGTGGTGTCGTTGTACGAATCGCCTGCGGCAATCACCCGGTAGTACAGGCTCTTGAACGCCAGCACCGATTGGCGCTTGGGGTCTTTCTGGCGCAGTTGATAACTGCTGACCCGCCCTGTGTCATCCGTGATCAGGCGGTGGCAGAGCAGCGTCGGGAAGCCCAGCTGGCGCATCAACGGCTGGGAAAACTCGTAAAAGGTGTCGGAGAGAATCACCACCTGGAACCGCTCGCGCAGCCAGTTGACGAACTCCACTGCGCCGTCGAGCGGCTTGAGGGTGGCGATCACTTCCTGGATGTCGGACAGCTTCAGGCCGTGCTCGTCGAGAATTCGCAGGCGCTGCTTCATCAACACGTCGTAATCGGGAATATCCCGCGTGGTTGCCTTGAGGGATTCAATCCCGGTTTTTTCGGCAAAGGCGATCCAGATTTCCGGGACCAGCACACCTTCCAGATCGAGACAGGCAATTTCCACAAGACACTCCGATTTGTATTGGTTATTGAGTTGAGCGAGCAAAAGGACTGGCGAACTCTAGCGATTCGCTCTGAGAGGTGCAACGCAGAGGAGCGCGCCAGGGCCGGCCGGTTTTTGTTAAGATCGCCCCCCTATAGAGCGCACAGCGCCACCGACCTGTAGGAAAACGCCCTGATGAGCCAACCGTTCGACGTCGCTGAACTCGCTGCGACCTATGCCAACAAGTCCCCCCAGGACATCCTCAAACTGGCATTTGCCCATTTCGGCGATGACCTGTGGATCTCCTTCAGCGGCGCCGAAGACGTGGTGCTGGTGGACATGGCCTGGAAACTCAACAAGAACGTCAAAGTCTTCAGCCTCGACACCGGGCGCCTGCACCCGGAGACCTATCGCTTCATCGATCAGGTGCGTGAGCACTACAAGATCGAGATCGAACTGATTTCGCCGGACCACAGCAAGCTCGAACCCTTCGTCAAGGAAAAGGGCCTGTTCAGCTTCTACAAGGACGGCCACGGCGAATGCTGCGGCATCCGCAAGATCGAACCCCTGCGGCGCAAACTGTCCACCGTCAGCGCCTGGGCCACCGGCCAGCGCCGCGACCAGAGCCCGGGCACCCGCAGCCAGGTGGCGGCACTGGAACTCGACGGCGCGTTCTCGACCCCGGAACGCCCGCTGTACAAGTTCAACCCCCTGGCCCAGATGAGCAGTGAAGAAGTCTGGGGTTACATCCGCATGCTCGAACTGCCCTACAACAGCCTGCACGAGCGCGGCTTTATCAGCATCGGCTGTGAACCCTGCACCCGCCCGGTACTGCCCAACCAGCACGAGCGCGAAGGCCGCTGGTGGTGGGAAGAAGCCACGCAAAAAGAGTGCGGCCTGCACGCCGGCAATATCATCAGCAAGGCCTGATTCACACGGCGGCGCCGGCCCTGAAAAGAGCCGGCGAGCGCGCCGGCCGTCCACCCTGCGCAACACCCCTCCCTCCTCTCTAGCCGCCGCGACCGCCCGTAATGCCGGTCATGTTGCGGGCTGCACACAGCCAAATCCTGTACACACTTAATGTCACCATCAGTGTCATTCCTGTATGCACTTTCCGATATACAGCCCATAAAAGTTACACCCAACGCGTTATTAAAAATAAGGCTGAGGGTTGTATGACGGTATATAAAAATAAATAGCTGTTCAATCGATCAACTTATAACTTTGCAAATTCATAAAGTTATAAATAGTGGAGATAAAAAGGAAATTAAAACTCTGCGATATAGATAAATATCCGGCACAGTATTGTCTTAAGTGAACACATACCTTGTATACAATTATTACAAAACATACATACACTTTATATCCGCAAGCCTGTCCAGCGAGTCAGGCTGCAGATGCCCCGAACCCAGTGATTGACGGGGCCTTGCGACGAAGATTGTCGAGCCTGAGCTCAAGCACAGTCATCGCGGGCCACGCAGTCAGGAGCCTGCCGGAATGCGTACAAATACCTCTAACAACATCGCACTCGAACTGCCCTCCTCGCGCCCCTCGACCTACACCGATCCGTCCCCTGGAACATTGCCGGCCCTGAGCCCGCGCCTGCACAACAAAGACCTGGCGCCCACCAGAATCGAAGGCCGGCGCTGGGGTCGCTACAGCATCTTTGCCCTGTGGACCAACGATGTGCACAACATCGCCAACTACTCCTTCGCCATCGGCCTCTATGACCGTTGCGCCTCGGTGCGGGCCAGCGGCCTGGCGGTACTGGAGCTGGAACAGGACCCACAGCGCGCGGTGCAGGCCATCGTGCGTCAGGCGGAGCTGGCGGTCAGCGACGACAAGGCCGAGGTCATCTGCCTGGGCTGCGGCGGCATGGCCGGCCTCGATGAGCAGATTCGCCAGCGCACCGGCGTGCCCGTGGTGGATGGGGTAACGGCGGCGGTGACCATTGCCGAGTCCCTGGTGCGCCTCGGGCTGTCCACCTCCAAGGTGCGCACCTACGCCACGCCGCGCCCCAAGACCTTTGTCGGCTGGCCGTTGCGCTTCGGGCGCTGAGTAGCACGGCGCTTGGGCCGGACCCGGCTTCGGGCCCGGCCATCACAGCGCGCTGAATGCCTGCGCCAGCCCCTGCTCGGCGAACTGTTCGAGCACAAAGTCGACAAAGGCCCGGGTCTTGCCCGGCAGCAGCTTGTGCTCGGCGTAATAGATCGAGGTAAAGCCGTCATCCACGTACCAGTCCGGCAACACCCGCTGCAAGGCTCCGGAACGCAGGTAGTTGACGGCAAACGGCATGCTGACCAGCGCCACCCCCAGCCCCTGGGCGGCCGCGATGCACGCCGCCTGGGAGTCGCTCATGGTCATGCAGGCCTTGAGCTCCAGCGGCTGCATGGCTCCGGCACGGCCGGTCAGTTGCCAGGTGCGAATTCGTCCGGTCTGTGGCGAGCGAATCAGGATCCCCCGGCAATGGTGTAGGTCCTCGGGCTGTTCAATGGCTGCGCAGCCTTGCAGGTAATCCGCACTGGCCACCAGCACACGATGGGCCGGTGACAATTTGCGCGCGACGACCCCCTGGGGCAACTCGAAGCCACCGCCGATGGCGGCATCGAAGCCCTGGCCGATCAGATCCACCTGCCGGTTATCAAAATGCCAGTCCGGGTGGATTTCCGGGTAACGCTGCAGAAACGCCCCCAGCATCGGCACGATGTACAGACAGCCAAAGACCGTGCCCACGCTGACCTTGAGCGTACCGGCCGGACGCCCCTGGGCATTGGCCAGGGTACTCACGGCATTCTGGATGGTCTGCAGGCTGTCGCTGACCTCGGCAAGAAACAGGCGTCCGGCTTCGGTCAGCGTCAGGCGTCGGGTGCTGCGCTGGAACAACCTGACCCCAAGCCGGCCTTCCAGCTTGGCTACACTCTTGCCGACCGCGGCCGGGGTCAGGCCCAGCCGCCGTGCAGCTTCGGCAAAACTCCCGACTTCGGCACTGCGGACAAAACATTCGATGCTGCTGAAAGCTTCCATTAGCGGCGACTCTAAACTTTTGGTTTACACAGAGTAGAGGAATTACCCGCTACACAGCTTCTAATCAGCGGTCGATACTCGGCTCCATTCACAAGGCAACCCGCCTTGAACTTCAGGAGAACGACATGAACACCTCATCCCTCAACGGCAAAGTGGCCCTGATCCAGGGCGGTTCCCGCGGCATCGGCGGCGCCATCGTCAAACGCCTGGCCGCCGAAGGCGCAGTGGTTGCCTTCACCTACGTCAGCTCGACCGCCAAGGCTGAAGAGCTGCAGAACGCAATCATTGCCAGCGGCGGCAAGGCCCTGGCGATCAAGGCCGACAGCGCCGATGCAGCCGCCATTCGCCAGGCCGTCAACCACACCGTCGAGACCTTTGGCCGCCTGGACATCCTGGTCAACAACGCCGGCGTGCTGGCGGTTGCGCCCCTGGAGGATTTCAAACTCGAAGACTTCGACCAGACCCTGGCGATCAACGTGCGCAGCGTGTTTATCGCCACCCAGGAAGCCGCCCGCCACATGGGCCAGGGCGGGCGCATCATCAACATCGGCAGCACCAACGCCGATCGCATGCCCTTCGCCGGTGGCGGCCCGTATGCCATGAGCAAGGCCGCGCTGGTGGGCCTGACCAAAGGCCTGGCCCGCGACCTGGGCCCGCGAGGCATCACCATCAATAACGTGCAACCCGGCCCGGTAGACACCGACATGAACCCGGCCGACAGCGATTTTGCCGAATCCCTGATGGGCTACATGGCGGTCGGCCGCTACGGCAAGGTCGAAGAGATCGCCAGTTTCGTCGCCTACCTGGCCGGCCCTGAAGCGGCCTACATCACCGGGGCCAGCCTGACCATCGACGGTGGTTTCGGCGCCTGATCCACCGGCCACACAAAAACGCCGGGCAACCCTGTCATCAGGTTGTCCGGCGTTTTGCTGTCACGCGGTCAAGGGGCGTTGATCGGTGTCACGCCCATTGCAGCGCAGGCAAGCCGCAGGCGCCGGGCTGGAAGGCTTTCAGCGAACGGATAATGGCATCGGCATGGGCATAACGCTCATCAGCCATGGCCGGGTCCGGCACCGCAATCGCGGTCATGCCGGCGGCCTTGGCGGCGGTCACGCCAAACGGCGAATCCTCGAACACCAGGCAATCCTCCGGCGCCACCCCCAGTCGCCGAGCGGCGGTGAGGAAGATATCCGGCGCCGGCTTGGCCGCGCCGACCTCGGGATCATCGGCAGTGACCACGGTGTCGAACAGGGCGAACCAGTCCGTATGCAACGTGGTTTTCTGGCCGAAGGACTGGCGTGAAGAACTGGTGCCCACGGCAATCGGCACCTTGTGCGCCTTCAGATGCTGCACCAGCTCGCGGGCGCCCGGCATGGCCAGGGCACGGGGGAAACGCTCGCGCATCAGCGGTTCGCGGATGACCAGGAACTCCTCGGCGCTGATCGGCAGCTCCAGCGCTTCGACCACATAACGCGCCAGGTCACCGGCGCCACGACCAATGATGTTCTGTTTGATGCTCCAGTCGAACGTGCGACCGTAGCGATCGGCAATCAGCTGGGTGACCTCGGTGTAGATGCCCTCGGTGTCCAGCAACAACCCATCCATATCGAAAATAACGGCCTTGATCGGGCCCAATTCATTCAACCGTGCATTCATCGCGTCTGCTCCGTTAACAAAAAACATCCGGGGAGCGGCTCAGGTACGCCCAGTTTTTTGCTCGATTAATGGGTTCAGCAGCATAGCGGCGGGCACGGGCCAGGGGCAACGGGCAGTAATTCTCGGGCACGGTGAAAAAGCGCCACGCAGAGCGGCGCGACAGGAGGCTCAAAGCCAAGGGCGGGGCGAATCTCAGTAACTGTCGTCCGGATCCAGCTCTTCGTCCTCATCCAGCGCTTCGTCGGCGTCGTTGAGTGGCACCTGCGCATCATCCATCAGCGAACCCGGATCTTCGTTGCCCGGATCGTTGATAAACGGCAGCCCGCTCGGGCCTTTCTCTTCCTTGCCTGCAGTTTCGGGGGTCATGGCAGTCTCGATTTTCGCGGGGGAGGTAAAATTTCGAATCGAAAAACCGCAAAACGTTCAACCATAAAAAAGCCCGGCAAGTTGCCGGGCTTTTCAACGACCGCTGATGCTCAACGGTGTTTGTGCTTGTGACCCTTGTTACCCATGCTGCTGCCCAGCGCGCCACCGGCTGCGCCACCCAGGCCAGCACCGATATTCGAACCGGTGCTGCCGCCCAGCTTGCTGCCGATCACCGAACCGCCCGCCGAACCGATACCGCCGCCTACCGCAGCCTGGACCCGGCTGCCCTTGCGCGCACCCACGGCACTGCCGGCCGCACCCGCTACACCGGCGCCAATCGCCGCACCAGTGCTGCCGCCCATCTGCTGGCCGACCACATTACCCAAGACGCCACCCAGGCCGCCGCCAATCGCCGCAGTGCCGTCGCCAGCCATTGCACCTTGAGCGACCAGAAGCCCTACAACCAGAGCAGGCAGTGTTAAACGCATGACATAAACCTCAAAAAAAGAAGATCGAAGACCCACGTGCACAGCGCAATGGGGCGCACGACAGAGCGCCCCACGCCTGATATCGCGTGAGTTGGACAGCTTATACACAAAGAGTTTTAAGACAGGCAAAAAAAAGCCCGCTGGGGTAACGGGCCAATGGATTGCTTTCTAACGGATGAGCTGAGCCTACTGCCCCGGATGTGAAGATTATGTGAAAAAAACACCGCCGCCCGGCCCCACAAGATTCAACCCGAACGCCCCCCCTCCCCACCTCGTCCAATAAAAAGCCCCGCTGGCTGGCGGGGCTCAATCAATCAACACTCAAGTCATTTGCGCAACGGCAGCGCCTTGGGGAAAAACTTCGCTCCACCGACCTTCAACGGAGCACGCAACGGGCTCTTGCCCGCCACAACCTTGGCCAGCGATTCCCCCGTGTCCACATCAAACGCTGCCTGACCGCAGCGCACCAGATTGTTGATGGGGAACTCATCCCCGTTGTCCTCGATATAAGGAACACTCATACGCCCAGCTCCTATCAACAACCAGCCAGCACCGGCAAGCACCTGATTGCCTTGGAAATACTGACCATCACGGCGCTTCAGACTAGACGGTCATTTACAGACCTGCCCGTTCAGAGTCACAACGCACCGACGAACGGCCGCGGGCTTTTGTCGCAGGCCACTCAACCTTCAATCGTTGCCAGGACCTGCCGCAACAGCAACTCGGTCGGCAGCGCACCGTCGACCCTCAGCCAGGGCAGGCGCAACTGCCCGAGCCAGCGCTCATGTCGCGGTCGATTGCGCCCGGCCCGGCTGCCCGACTCATAGCTTTCGGCCCAGGCGAGGAACGCCAGGTGCTTCTCATGCATGTCGCCGCCCGGAAGGATGCGCTCGCCGCGACACTGCAATTCCCGCGCCTTGATCCGCTCAATGCGCAACGCCGTCGGCGTGTCGACGAACACCACCCGGTCAACGCCTTGAATCACCTCGTCGCCCCAGCCATCCAGAGAGCCGGAAAGCACCCAGTCACCCTCGGCCACAACCCCACGCAGCAGACTCACACGCTCCAACACAGGGCGCGCCTGCACAAAGGGTGGCTCAGTCGGGTACCAGTAGTAGTCATCGACATCCACATGCGCCACCCCAAGCCTCGCCGCCAACGCGGCCCCCAGGGTGCTGACGCCGGCACCGGATGCGCCGCTGATGTAAATCCGCCTCCCCATCTTCAGGACTCCCTTGCCCAAACCGACAGTCGCCCAGCCGCCGAGGTCATCAATGTCGCAGGCGGGTGATTTTTCAGATGCCAGAAACCACAAAACCCCTGGCTTCTCAAGGAAACCAGGGGTTTTGTGTACATCGAATATGGCGGTTGAGGAGGGATTCGAACCCTCGATACAGTTTCCTGTATACACACTTTCCAGGCGTGCTCCTTAAGCCTCTCGGACACCCAACCGTGTCTCGTCAAACTGATTCAGTCTGTCGAGGCGCGCTAATGTAGTCGAAAGCTTTTCCGATGGCAAAGGTTTTTTTGAGAATTTTCATGCGCTTAAGGCATTTCTGCAGTTTGCCGGGCTCGGGACCGGGATTGAGCCATGGCAAACCGGCCAATCTCTGGCCTGGCGCCCTTCTATATAGAAGGGATGATGCACGGCCTGCGTGGCCGGCTAGGCTTGTCGAGCGCTGAAAGGCTGACTCATCAGTCAGTCACAGCGCTTTACCTGACCTACGGTGGTGGGTAACGTCTGCCCCACTTCAATACAAGGAATTGCGTCATGAGTGAGTTGATTTCTTACCATCTCGAAGACGGTATCGCGACCCTGACCTTGAGCAATGGCAAGGTCAATGCCATTTCCCCGGACGTGATTGTCGCTTTCAATGCCGCGCTGGACCGTGCGGTCGCCGACCGTGCCGTGGTAATCATCACCGGCCAGCCGGGCATTCTGTCGGGCGGCTATGACTTGAAGGTCATGACGGCCGGTCCCAAGGAGGCCGTGAGCCTGGTGACTTCGGGTTCGACCCTGGCGCGGCGCCTGCTGTCGCACCCGTTTCCGGTGATCGTCGCCTGCCCAGGGCACGCGGTGGCCAAGGGCGCATTCATTCTGTTGTCGGCCGATTACCGGATTGGCGTCGACGGCCCGTTCAGCATCGGCCTCAACGAGGTGCAGATCGGCATGACCATGCACCACGCCGGTATCGAACTGGCCCGTGATCGCCTGCGCCGGTCGGCGTTCCACCGCTCGGTGATCAACGGCGAGATGTTCAACCCGCAAAGCGCGGTGGACGCAGGCTTCCTCGACAAGGTGGTAAGCCCCGATGAGCTGACCGGTGCCGCGCTGGAAGTTGCACGTCAGTTGAAGAAGATCAACATGACCGCTCACAAGAACACCAAGCTGAAGGTACGCAAGGCCCTGCTGGACACCCTGGACAACGCCATCATTCAAGATCAGGAGCACCTGGGCTGACGCCCCGAAATTTGCCCGGCAAAAGCCCGACCTCAGTGTCGGGCTTTTTCATGCCCGAGCCGGGCCACCTGCGGCAACCGCTCTAAACCGCAGCTGAGCCCTTCTGCTGGAAACATGCGCTTAAACATCGGCCATCTTCAGTGAATGGCAGCAATTGCCGAAATCAGTGCACATCCGTACACTGCGCCACCTTTTGTCCCAGGTGGGCCCGTAGATGCTGTATTTGTTTCGTATGTTGTTGATGGGGCTGCACTTTATGGCTGCGGGGGTGCTTGGCGTACTGATTGGCCTATGCCGCCCGTTCAACCCGGACAACAGCCGCCTCTGCGCGCGCCTTTATGCCTGGCCGGCGATGTGCATCCTGCGCCTGCGGGTCAAGGCTGACGTCGGCTCGCTGATGGACAAGCCAAACAGCTGCGTGATCATTGCCAACCACCAGTCCAACTACGACCTGTTTGTGTTTGGCAACGTGGTGCCGCGCCGTACTGTGTGCATCGGCAAGAAGAGCCTGAAGTGGGTGCCTTTGTTCGGCCAACTGTTCTGGCTGGCGGGCAATGTGCTGATTGACCGTGGCAATGCGCAAAAGGCCCGGCGCTCGATGCTGACCACCACCCATACCTTGCAGCACGAAGACACCTCGATCTGGGTGTTCCCCGAGGGCACGCGCAACTTCGGTGAAGACCTGCTGCCGTTCAAGAAAGGCGCGTTCCAGATGGCGATAGCGGCCGGCGTGCCCATCGTGCCGGTGTGTGTCAGCAGCTATATCAAACAGATGAAGCTGAGTCGCTGGCGCAGCGGCAAGATCCTGATCCGCTCGCTGCCCGCCATTCCCACTGCCGGCTTGAGCATGGATGACATGCCGTTGTTGATTGCACAGTGCCGTGAACAGATGCGCGAATGCATCGCTGCGATGGACCGCCAACTGCAAGCCGGCTGATGCTGGCGCCCCCTCTTTTGTCCTGAATGGCCCGCCTCGTGCGGGCTTTTTATTAACGACGAACTCCGCCGATTCTGCTGACTCTGATCAGGTATTGCAGGCTAAGCTGATGCCGGTCTGTCTCGATCATGTTGATAAGAAGAAGCGAACAAGAACTATGGGTAGAGTTGTTGCTGCTGCCGTTTACAGCGCCGGTAAGAAAGTCACTGATATCACCCTCGACGAAGGTGCCGCCTGGGCGGCCAAACCCGGTCACTTTGTCTGGATCGGCCTGGAAGAACCCAATGCTCACGAACTGGCCAACCTGCAACGCCAGTTCAACCTGCATGAACTGGCCATTGAGGACGCCCTGGAAAAACACAGCCGGCCGAAGCTGGAAACCTTCGGCGACGCGCTGTTTATCGTCACTTATTCTCCGGTGCGCGAGGCCGGCAAGCTGGAGTTCATCGAAACCCACATCTTTGCCGGCAACGGCTACATCATCACCGCCCGCAACGGTCACTCCAAATCCTACGGCTACGTTCGCCAGCGCTGCGAAGCACGGCCGCTGCTGCTGGAGCACGGCGAAGACTTCGTGCTCTACGCCCTGCTGGATTTCGTC
Organism: Pseudomonas sp. CF161; assembly: GCF_000416215.1. NCBI lineage: Bacteria > Pseudomonadati > Pseudomonadota > Gammaproteobacteria > Pseudomonadales > Pseudomonadaceae > Pseudomonas > Pseudomonas sp. CF161. The sequence goes on along the minus strand of NZ_ATLP01000125.1, from coordinate 97,682 downwards.
ACCGAGAACTACCAGCCGGTCAGTGAAGCGATCCACGCCGAGATCGACGAACTGGAACGCAATGTCCTGTGCGACTCATTGAACGAACGCGATATCCAGAACCTTCACGGCCTGCGCCGCGACGTCCTGCGTCTGCGGCGGCACGTGGCGCCGATGGTGGAGATCAGCGAGGAGCTGCAAAAGCTCAGCTTCCCGTTTATCGACAAGAACATGCGGCCGTACTTTCGCGACGTGCAAATTCACGTCACGCGGCAAATGGAAGACTTGTCGACCCTGCGCGACATCGCCAGCCAGACCATCGAAATCGGCGTGCTGCTGGAGGCCTCGCGGCAAAGCGTGGTGCAGCGCAAGTTCGCGGCCTGGGCGGCGATTCTGGCGTTTCCGACCGCAGTGGCGGGGATCTACGGCATGAACTTCCAGAACATGCCGGAGCTGAGCTGGCATTACGGCTACTTCGGCGTGCTGGGGTTCATCAGTGTCGGTTGCGTCAGCCTGTGGGCCAGCTTCAAGCGCTCGGGGTGGCTGTAGACCCGGCCCCTATTGCAGGAACCGGGCTGAGCCGCTTCAGGCCGACTTGGCCTCAGGGGTGTGGGCCACAAAGCGCATCATCCATTCCGCGACCGTGGCGCCGTGGTGGGCGTGGTCGAGGCTGGCCACGCCTTTCTGGTAGATCTGCTCGCCCAGGTGCTGCTGGCGAATCTCCAGCAACGCTCGGGAGTAGTCGTGGATGAACTCCGGGTGCCCCTGGAAGCACAGCACCTGATCATTGATGTGATAGGCGGCGAACGGACAGAAGTCGCTGGAGGCGATCACCGTGGCGTTTTCCGGCAAGGCGGTGACCTGGTCCTGGTGACTGATCAGCAGGGTCAGTTCTTCCACCAGCGGGCTCATCCAGGGGGCCTTGGCGGCCAGCTTGTAGTTGTGGGTGCCCACGCCCCAGCCCTGGATCGCCCGCTCGCTCTTGCCGCCCAGCAGCAGCGCCAGCAGTTGATGGCCGAAGCAGATGCCCAGCAGCTTGTCGCCGCGCTCGTAGCGCGCCAACAGGTAAGTCTTGAGGGTTTGAATCCAGGGATCGGTGCCGAAGGAGTCGGCCTTGCTGCCAGTGACCAGGTACGCATCGAAGCTCTGGTCATCACTCGGGTAATCGCCCTGCATCACGTTGTAGACGGTGAATTCGGCAGGGATCGGTTGCTGTGAAAACAGGCGCTGAAACATCTGCCCGTAACCCTGATATTGATCGACCAGTTCGGGACGCAGGATGTCGGTTTCCAGAATGCAGATGCGTAGCGACATAAAAAATACCTGACACGATGATGGGAATAATGAACAGCCCAGAGCCTGCCTTGAAACACTGGGTCAAGGCAAGCCCCGGAACGGTTCACTGCACGCCGTTCAGGGTCAGAAGCATTGGCCCTGGGCGGCCTTTTCCAGAAGCAGGGCCGGTGGTGCGAAACGCTGGCCGTATTGCTCCGCCAGGTAGTCACTGCGGGCAATGAAATCCCGCAAGCCGTACTGGTTGATGAACTGCAGGGCACCGCCGGTCCAGGCGGCGAAACCGATGCCGAAAATCGAACCGACGTTGGCATCCGCCGTCGAGTGCAGCACGCCCTCTTCCAGGCAACGCACGGTCTCGATGGCCTGGATGAACAGCAACCGGTCGCGCACGTCCTGCGCTGAAATCTGCCCCTCGGCTTTTTCCAGGCGCAACTTGAGCTCCGGCCACAGGTGTTTCGGCGCCCCCGCCGGGTAATCGTAGAAACCGCCGCCCGCCGCCTTGCCGGGGCGCTTGTATTCGTTGAGCAGCAGATCGATCACGGCAAAGGCCGGGTGCTCGATGGGCGGATTGCCTTCGGCCTGCAGGTCCTGGGTGGTCTGCTGGCGAATATGGCTCATCAGGCTCAGCGAAACTTCGTCGGAAATAGCCAACGGACCAATGGGCATGCCGGCCTTGCGCGCCTCGGTTTCGATCATCGCTGCGGCGACACCTTCGCCCAGCATGGCGATGCCCTCATTGGTGAAGGTACCGAATACCCGCGAAGTAAAAAATCCGCGACTGTCGTTGACCACTATCGGGGTTTTCTTGATTTGCAGTACGAAATCAAAACCTCGGGCCAGGGTTTCGTCGCTGGTGCGAGCCCCCTTGATGATTTCAACCAAGGGCATTTTGTCCACCGGGCTGAAGAAGTGCAGGCCGATGAACTTGTCCGGGTTCGGCACCGCGCTGGCCAGGCCGCTGATGGGCAAGGTGGAGGTGTTGGAGGCGATCACCGCCTCCGCGCCGACCACTCGCTGCGCCGCCGAAGACACCCTGGCCTTGAGTTCGCGGTCCTCGAAGACTGCCTCGATGATCAGGTCGCAGCCCGCCAGATCGGCGTCCTGCCCGGTGGGGCTGATTCGCGCCAGTATCGCGTCACGCTGCAACGCGCTCAGCTGCCCGCGGGCGACCTTTTTCTCGAGCAAGGCCGCCGAGTGCGCCTTGCCCTTCTCTGCCGCCGCCAGGTCGATGTCCTTGAGCACCACCTGGATACCTGCCAGGGCGCTGACGTAGGCGATTCCCGCGCCCATCATCCCGGCGCCCAGCACCCCGACCTTGTGCGTCACATGGGGCGCAATGCCTTGCGGGCGCGAACCGCCGGCGTTGATCTGATTGAGCCCGAACCAGAAGGTGCCAATCATGTTCTTCGCCACCTGGCCGGTGGTCAGCTCGGTGAAATAGCGGGTCTCGATCAAATGCGCGGTGTCGAAATCGACCTGGGCGCCCTCCACCGCTGCGCACAGGATCTTCTCCGGCGCCGGCATGCAGCCATGGGTCTTGCTGCGCAAAATCGAGGGGGCAATGGCCAGCATCTGCGCGACCTTGGGGTTCGATGGCGTGCCTCCGGGGATCTGGTAACCCGCCACATCCCAGCGCTGCTTGACCGAGGGGTTGGCCAGGATCCAGGCCCGGGCCTTGGCCAGCATCTGCTCACGGTCGCTTGCCAGCTCATCGATCAGCCCAGCCTGCAACGCTTGCTGCGGCCGTACTTTCTTGCCCTCAAGCAGGTAGGGCAAAGCCTTTTCCAGGCCCAGCATGCGGACCATGCGCACCACGCCGCCACCGCCCGGCAACAGGCCGAGGGTCACTTCCGGCAGGCCGATCTGCAGCGCCTGATCATCCAGCGCAATGCGGTGGTGACAGGCCAGGCAAATCTCCCATCCGCCGCCCAGGGCCGCGCCGTTGATCGCCGCGACCACCGGCTTGCCCAGGGTTTCCAGGGCTCGCAGCTGCGCCTTGAGGCTCAGCACCATGTCGTAGAAAGCCTTGGCCTCGGGCTTGCCTACCTTGATCAGTTCGTTGAGGTCACCGCCGGCGAAGAAGGTCTTTTTCGCCGAAGTAATGATCACTCCGGCCAGGCTGTCGCCCTCGGCCTGCAGGCGCGCCACGCTGGCGGCCATCGCCGCGCGGTATTGCGCGTTCATGGTGTTGGCGCTCTGGCCCGGCATATCGATGGTCAGCACCACAATCTGGTCCTGGCCTTTTTCGTAACGGATGGCATCGGTCATGACGAGGTTTCCTTGAAGTCGGGGCTCAGAGGCGTTCGATGATGGTGGCGATACCCATGCCGCCGCCGACGCACAGCGTCGCCAGGCCATAACGCTGGTGCCGGGCTTCCAGCTCATCGAGCAGGGTGCCGAGGATCGCGCAACCGGTGGCGCCCAGCGGGTGGCCCATGGCGATCGAACCGCCATTGACGTTGACCTTGGCCGGGTCGATGGCCATGTCCTTGATGAATTTCAACACCACCGAGGCAAACGCTTCGTTGACTTCGAACAGGTCAATGTCCTCGATGCGCAAACCCGCCTTGGCCAAGGCTTTGCGAGTGGCCGGGGCTGGCCCGGTGAGCATGATGGTCGGATCGGTGCTGGTGACCGCAGTGGCAACGATCCGCGCCCGAGGCGTCAGCCCCAGGTCCCGGCCCTTGGCTTCGGAGCCGATCAGCATCAAGGCCGCGCCATCGACGATCCCCGAACTGTTGCCCGGCGTGTGCACATGGTTGATGCGCTCGACATGGCTGTAGACGCGCAAGGCGGTGGCGTCAAAACCCATTTGCCCCATCATCTCGAAGCTCGGCTTGAGCTTGCCCAGGCCTTCGAGGGTCGAGTCGCCGCGGATGAACTCATCCTGCTCCAGCAGAAGGATGCCGTTCTGGTCCCGGACCGGCACCAGGGACTTGTCGAAAGACCCATCCGCCCTCGCCCGCGCGGCCTTTTGCTGGGACTGCAGGGCGAAGGTATCGACGTCTTGCCGGCTGAAGCCTTCCAGGGTCGCGATCAGGTCGGCGCCGATACCCTGGGGAGTGAAATGACTGTGCAGGTTGGTCTGCGGGTCCAGGACCCAGGCCCCGCCGTCGCTGCCCATGGGCACCCGGGACATGGACTCGACACCGCCGACCACCACCAGGTCCTCGAAACCGGAACGCACCTTCATCGCCCCCAGGTTGACCGCCTCCAGGCCCGACGCGCAAAACCGGTTGATCTGCACCCCGGCCACGCTGATGTCCCAATTCGCCACCAGGGCTGCGGTCTTGGCAATGTCGGCACCCTGGTCGCCCACCGGCGTGACACACCCGAGGACGATGTCATCCACCTGGCTGGTATCGAGCGCGGTGCGCCGCTGCAGCGCATTGAGCAACCCGGCCAGCAGGTTCACCGGCTTGACGCTGTACAAGGCGCCATCGGCCTTGCCTTTGCCACGGGGCGTGCGTAACGCGTCGAATATCAAAGCTTCAGTCATGACGTCCTCGAACCGCTGTACGGGAGAGAAAAAGGCAGAGCCCTCACCTTAGGCCGGGCGGCGCCGGATTCAATGACCGATGCGCTCAGCGGCCTTGACCCACACGCTCAGACGAACGGTAGCGAGCTAATAGATGCCACCGACAACCACGGGGAACTGTCTAGCCAACGGGCGTCGACGCAGCTGGCAATAGGCCTCATAACCTTTGGCAAGTTTTAAATGACAACTTGATATGAATTGGATCTAAGCCAAGTGTTACAAGGCCCCTAAGGTAGAAACAGAAGGCAATAAATCGTTGCAGCCGGGGATTTCCCGGGCACGTGTAAGAAAAGGGACACATGGTCGGGTCATCGTGAAGTCGACAGGCGCATGCATCAGATGTTCAGGAATAACAACAAAAGGCACACAGCCATGTTCAAGCATTCGAAAGTACGTCAAGCCGGGCTCATTCTTTTCGCTACCACCTTGCTCTTGATCTTGCCCAACCTCACCAAAGTGATCGGCTAGGCAGCGTGGTCGTTCCACCGCCATGCAACACATTGCGCGCCGATGCTCTTTCGGGGTGCGAAGTTGTGTGCCAACCTTCCTGACGCAGCGCCGCTGAGCTAGCCTCTGGCCGCGCCGCTGCCCATCATCAGGCAGGCTTCTTGCGGAGCGCCCGGGCACTTATTTTCAGCAATAGAACGGCGATCAATTGAAACCTCTTATCCTCTGGAGCGCCCTGCTCCTGTGCACGCCATTGCAGGCAGCGCAACTGGTCCTGGAGCTGGGCGCAGGCAGCCGCACCTGGCAGACCGCGGAGCTGCTGGCACACCCTGAAGTGCAGACCATCACCATCAGCGACGACGTCTCCTACAAACGCGACATGAGTTATCGCGCCGTACCACTGGAGGCGCTGCTGGAAGGGGTCAAGGCCGACGATCACTTGCAGGCAGTGGCCCTGGACGGGTTCGCCGCCGAACTCTCTGCCGCGCCCCTGCTCAATCGCAACGGCGCCCGGGCCTGGCTGGCCATCGAGGACCCGTCCAGGCCCTGGCCGAAACTGGCTCAAGGCAAACCCAGTGCAGGGCCGTTCTACCTCGTCTGGACCAACCCCCAGGCCGGGCACATCAGCCCGGAGCAATGGCCGTTCGAGCTGGCCAGCATCAAGCGCCTGGCGCCGGTTGCCGAGCGTTTCCCAGCCTTGCGGCCAGACCCGGCCCTGGCGAGCGATGACCCGGTGAACCAGGGGTTTGCGTTATTCCAGAAGAACTGCATGGCCTGCCATCGCCTCAATGCTGCGGGCGACTCGCAGTTCGGCCCCGACCTGAACATCCCCTACAGCCCCACCGAGTACTTTGGTGAAGCCTTTCTCAAGCGCTACATCCGCGACCCGCAAAGCTTGCGCCGCTGGCCCCAGGCGAAGATGCCGGGATTCTCCAGCAGCGTCCTGCCGGACACGGAGCTGGAGTTGCTGCTCGGGTATCTGAAACATATGGCCGGGCGTAAACAGCAGCCTTGAAGGCTGCTGCCAGATGAACGCCTGACAGCCCCCCTGGGCCCCCGGCGTGCAACTACTGCTGCTGTACCAGGATCACCGGCGGGGTCGGTGCAACCAGCACCTTGGCGTGCATCTGTTCGCCACCGCCGCCGCGGCGCATGCCTCGCACCGGGCAGGCATCCAGGTAGTCCAGGCCCACCGCCAGTTTCAAGTGGCGTTCGGGGCGCGCCAGCTCGTTGGTCACGTCAAAGCTGTACCAGGCGTCATCCAGCCAGGCTTCGGCCCAGGCGTGGCTGGCCAGGTGCTCGCTGTTCTCGCTGTACAGGTAACCCGATACGTACCGCGCTGGCACCCCGAGGCTGCGAGCGCAGGCAAGAAACGCATGGGTGTGGTCCTGGCAGACGCCGGAGCGCCCGGCAAAGGCCTGGGCCGCACTGGTGTCCACTGCAGTAGAACCCGGCGCATAGGTCATGTACTGGTTCAGTGCGTGCATCAGGTCGATCAGCCCGCTGCGATCACGACGCTTGCGGCATTGTTTCTCGGCAAAGGCACGCAGGGCCTGGTCGGCTTCGGTGAGCCGGGTAAAGCGCAGGAACGGCAGCGGCGACTGGCTCTCATGCTCGGCCTCGCGCAACTCGTCGATATCCACCTGCCCGCGCGCGCCGATGATGATCGCCTCATGAGGCTCGTCCAGGGTCAGCACATGCAGAATGTTGCCGAAGGGATCCAGTTGTGCGCGCACCGGGCGCGGCAGATCAAGCTGCCAACTGAGCACGTGCTGGCGCTCGCTGTCGTGGGGCGTCAGGCGCAGGTACTGGATGCTGGCTCGCACCTGGTTTTCATAGTGATAGGCGGTTTCGTGACTGATGGAGAGTCTCATACAGCCTCCAGGTAGGAACTGTGAATGGCATTGCCCAACTGGCGCACCAGCGGGATGAACTCGGTCAGCCAGGCGTGCAGGCCTTCTTCGAGGATTTCGTTGATGCCGGTGTAGCGCAGGCGCGCATCCATTTCGGCCGCCAGGCGCTGCGCTGGCCGGCCGTTGGTTCCCGGCAGGCTGGCGAGGATCTGGTCGATCTCTTCGGTGCAGGCGCGCAGGGAGCGCGGTACGTCGGCGCGCAACAGCAGCAGCTCGGCCACCTGCCGGGCGCCGGGCGCATCGCGGTAGATCTCGGTGTAGGCCTCGAACGACGACAAGGCGCGCAGCAGGGCGCTCCACTGGTAATAGGCATGGGCCGTGCCGTCGCTGACGGCGTCGGCCTGGTCGCCGGCCATCTCGTAGCGCGCGTCGAGCAGGCGCAAGGTGTTGTCGGCGCGTTCGATAAAGGTGCCCAGGCGAATGAAGCGAAAGGAATCGTTGCGCATGATGGTGCCGTAGGTGGCGCCTCGAAACAGGTGCGAGCGCTCCTTGATCCACTCGCAGAACCGGCTCATGCCGTAACGGCTCAGGCCCTGTTCGGCAATGCCGCGAATCTCCAGCCAGGTGGCGTTGATGTTTTCCCACATATCGGCGGTGATCCGCCCACGCACCGCATGGGCGCTGGCACGGGCCGAGCCCAGGCAGCTGTAGATGCTGGCCGGGTTGGCGGCGTCCAGGGCGAAGAAATGCAACAGGCATTCGGCGTGCAGTTCGCCGTGGCGCTCCAGGTAGTCATCCAGGGTGCCGGTAATCAGCAGCGGCATGGCGAGTTCGTGCAAGCCGTCGCCGCGACCGTCCTGGGGCATCAATGACAGTGAATAACTGACGTCGAGCATCCGCGCGAGGTTTTCCGCCCGCTCCAGATAACGCGACATCCAATACAGGTCCGAGGCGGTTCTACTCAACATGGCAAGCTTCCTTAATCCTCGACCACCCAGGTGTCCTTGGTGCCACCGCCCTGAGAGGAGTTCACCACCAGGGAGCCTTCACGCAGCGCCACACGGGTAAGACCACCGGGCACGACACGGGTTTCACGGCCAGACAGGACAAACGGACGCAGGTCGATGTGCCGCGGTGCAATGCCGTTTTCGACAAAGGTCGGGCACGTGGACAACGACAAGGTGGGTTGCGCGATATAGGCGTGGGGCTTGGCCTTGATCCGCGCGCGGAAGGTCTCGATTTCCGCTGCGGTAGCCGCCGGCCCCACCAACATGCCGTAACCCCCGGAGCCCTGGGTTTCCTTGACCACCAGTTCCGGCAGATGAGCCAGCACATGGGACAACTCATCGGGCTTGCGGCACTGCCAGGTCGGCACGTTCTTCAGGATCGGCTCTTCATCCAGATAGAAGCGGATCATGTCGGTGACAAAGGGATACACCGACTTGTCGTCGGCCACCCCGGTGCCGATGGCGTTGGCCAGCACGACATTGCCCGAGCGATAGGCAGACAGCAGGCCCGGCACGCCGAGCATCGAGTCCGGGTTGAAGGCCAGCGGATCGAGGAAGGCGTCATCCAGGCGGCGGTAGATCACATCCACTGCCTTGGGACCGTCGGTGGTGCGCATGAAGACTCTATCGTCACGGACGAACAGGTCGGCGCCTTCCACCAGCTCCACGCCCATTTCCCGCGCCAGGAACGCATGTTCGAAGAAGGCGCTGTTGAAGCGCCCGGGCGTCAGCACCACGACACTCGGGTCATCCAGCGGGCTGGAGCTTTTCAGGGTGTCGAGCAACAGGTTCGGGTAATGGTCGATTGGCGCGATGCGCTGGGCGGCGAACAGCTCGGGGAACAGACGCATCATCATCTTGCGGTCTTCGAGCATGTAGCTCACGCCGCTGGGGGTCCGCAGGTTGTCTTCGAGCACGTAATAGGTGCCGTCGCCGTCGCGCACCAGGTCGACCCCGGAAATATGCGAGTAGATATCGCGGTGCAGATCCAGCCCCTGCATCGCCAACTGGTATTGCTCGTTGGCCAGCACCTGTTCGGCAGGAATGATCCCGGCCTTGATGATCCGCTGGTCGTGGTAAAGATCGGCCAGGAACATGTTCAGTGCCTTGACCCGCTGGATGCAGCCGCGCTCGACGATCCGCCACTCACTGGCCGGAATGCTGCGGGGAATGGTGTCGAACGGAATCAGGCGCTCGGTGCCCTGCTCGTCGCCATAGAGCGTGAAGGTGATGCCGGCGCGGTGAAACAGCAGGTCGGCCTCGCGTCGCCGCTGTGCCAGAAGCTCGTCAGGGGTTTCGGCAAGCCAACGGGCAAATTCCCGGTAGTGTGGGCGAACCTGACCGCCAGCATCGTACATTTCATCAAAATAGGTGCGGATCATGCCGTACTCCTTGTCACCCGGACATCTAAGCATCGCAAGGCCCGTGCCACTGGCATAAACGCTTTGATTTCAATCAGTTGGATTAACTCATCGGTCACGCCGCACCATTGCCGTGCAGCAAACGCCCCAACTTGATCGTCCCCGCTCCAATACGAGGCAATGGCTGTGGCTATCACCAGCATAGTCAGAGTTGATTTCACTGCCCGGGCAAGGCGCTGGATAATCCGTGCATCGCGCAAAACTTCGTAACCCGGCGTGACGAAGTCGATGCCTTAAGCTTCAGGGCGCCGCCGCTGATGGGTGCTCACCACCCCAACGGCTTTGCCCACACCGCTCTTCCCTTTTGGCCACCCCTTGCAGGTGGCCTTTTTTTGCCTTGCAGAAACCAAATCGGCCAACCCGAAGGTCAGCCGATGCTGTGTTGACGCTATTCATATGCGCTATACGAGTAACCCTCGAACCTCCTGCTTCACGCCCCAACCTTCGATGATGCCGCCCAGAGGCTCGACCACCGCCTCAAAGTCCTGCTCGAAGTCGCCGATGCCGCCGTAGGTGGCGTACATCACCTTGCTCAGCTCCAGGTACCACGCGCCATCGTCGCGCACGCTGATCTGGGCATTCAAGGATTCACCGCGAAAATGTCCTGCCGCCCTGCGCGCCCGCTCCTCATCCGGGAAAATGGCGTAGAACTCGATGGGATGGAATCGTGAAAAGTCGAAGCCGCCTTCTTTCATGCGGCGCAACACGCTGGTGCTGATGTCTTCTTGATAGGCTGTGCTCATGAAACGTCCTCCTGGAACCAATGGATAGACTTTCCGTACTCCCTGTCTGCACCTCAAGGCTGCAGACGTTGCGGCAAACAGCACCGCCAGGACACAAGCATGTAGCTGACAAGACCAGACCTTAGCGATTCATTCGCTGATCTCGTTTGCAGAGTAGCGCCAAGAACCGGGCGCTGCCAAGGTCTGGTTAAGGATCAAGCGGGTGGGTGATTAAATCGCACTAATGCCGAGGATTTGAATGCTGTTCTGCTCTTTCAGACTTTTGACTGTCGGGTCGTCGGTACGCCCCTCCAGATCATTGAGATCCAGCTCGGCCGAAACCGGCAACAGCTTTGCGCGAATCATGCGTGCCGCCTGCTCCATGCTGGGCTGCTGTTCACAGTCGAACTGTTCCACTGACTGGACACCATGATCGTCTACGAAAGTGATTTGCCACTTTTGCATCAGTGCCTCCTCGATAAAGCCCGTGGGTGGGCCTACAACATCTCGACCCTGACGCCCGGGAAATCGTTCCACCGCTGTTGCGCATAAAAAAGACCGCCCGAAGGCGGCCTTTGGCGTGAGACCGGGTGACGCTCAAGGCTTCTCGGCGCGCTCTTTCAGCGCCTTGAGGGTATTGAACGGCGCATCGACCACGAACTTGTTGGCCAGCCAGGACGGCACGCTGCCGCCAGGCTCGGTGTGCACCTGGTAGGTGACCTCAATCTGGTCGGCACCTTTGGGCACCATTTTCCAGAAGCCCTCGACCTGGGCCACACGAACAAACCCCTTCTCTTCGGGAATGTAGGTCGGTACGCCTTCAAGCTTGCGCGTCAGGCTACCGTCAGCGCCTTCGGTGGTGGTGATATGCAGCACTGAGTCACGAGCCGTGACCGGCCATGGCGTGTTGAACTGGGTGTAGGTCCAGCTCTGGTTACCTTCGTGCTTGAGCAGCTTTTGCGATTTGCACTCGTGGATCCAGCTGCAGGCGCCCGCCACGTCTTCCTGCAGGCTTTGCAGTTTGGCCATCGAGGCTTTGATCACGGTCACGCCGCGGTAAGCCTTGTATTTGGAACCGGCCACTTCGCTCAGGGAGACCTTGATCCCGTCCTGATCCTTGGCCGTTTGCCAATCTTCGGCCTGAGCCGTTGCCGCCAGTAACACTGTCAAACCACAGAGCGCAGCCATTCGTTGCAGCGAACCCATTGTCTTATTCCTTATTGTTGAAGTTCCGTTCATTGAAAACACTCAAGCCGCCGTCATTTGTTCCCACCAGCCAATCAACTTGATGGCTTGCTCACGGCTGTCGCCACAGACTTCGATATCCGCATGAAACGCCCCACACACGGCCGGCCGCTCGGGCAGGCCAAACAGCGCACACAAATGTTCGACCGACAGATGCACGCATCGTTCTCCGGCAGGCTTGCCCTGGGGCATCCCCGGAATTGGCGTGCTGATGGAAGGGGCAATGCAGCAAGCGCCACATCCTTCACGGCAGTTCATGGTGAAACGCTCCTCGCGATGAGCAAAGTATTGAAAATGACGCACAGCAAGAGTAACCGCTAAAACAGCCGTTTAAAATTACTCTAAGAACGGTTTTTGCGCTGAAAGCTGTGTGACTGACCAGTCTCCGACAAAGTGTCGTTGTCAGCGGTCACACACGGGGAAGGAATTTATTGCTTGAACTCGAAATCCAGGGCCGCGCCCTCGACGTCACGCCGCTCTTCATTGCGCAACTGCAACTGCATTTCGTTGCTCAACAAGCGGCCGTTGAGCTGAAACGGGCTGCTTTCCTTGGGCTTCTCACCAAACATTTGCGGCAGCAAGGGTTCGCGCTTGGGCATGGCTACCGTGCCGATGGGCTGCAGGTGCTTGACCATTTCCGGTGGCAGGCTCAAGTCCAGCTTTGCTGACGGCAACGGGGTCTTGGCAATCTCACGCGCGGACTTGGATTTGGAAGCAATAGGCGCACGCTTTTTGGTCTTGGCCGTTTTTTTGGTCTTGGCCGCGGGCTTGGCAGCCGTAGTTTTTTTGCTCGCAGAAGGCGTATTGGCCGCCGATTTTTTCGGTTCGGACGCCGCGCTCCGGGCACTTGCATCCTGCGTCGGCGCCGCCAGCAGCGGGCCGGCGCCCAAGGCCGTCGACAGGCAAATCAACAGGCAGGCAGCAGGATAAAAAGCTTTCATAGACAAAAAAGGGGGGCAGTGAAAGGTGCCATATGCTCGCTTGTCGACAGCTTCATGACAAGCGTTGCAACCGGCGCCCCTCAAAAACCGCCAGCGGTCTCCTGACATAATTGACTGGCCAACATGCCCAGCGTCATCAACGCTCGCTCGGCCTCGCGATTCCATGGCGTACCGCAATTAAGACGGATGCAGTGGTTGAATTGTTCCGTATTACTGAAGATCAGCCCTGGCGCAATACTGATCCCCTGCTGCAACGCACGCACGTGCAACTCTTGCGTGTTGACTCGCCCCGGCAGGCTGACCCAGAGAATGAACCCGCCTGTAGGCCGGGTAATCTGCGTGCCCTCGGGGAAATACTGCTGCACCGCCAACTGGAAGGCACTGAGATTCTTGCGGTACTCCTGACGGATATAACGCAGATGGCGATCATAACCACCGTTTTCCAGGTACGCCGCCACCCCCATCTGCGTCACGCTGCACGCCGAATGGGTGCTGAATGTCTGCAGCCGCTGGATCTCCTGCTGATACTTGCCCGCGATCATCCAGCCGATGCGCACCCCCGGTGACAGGGTCTTGGAAAAGCTCGAGCAGTAGATCACCCGGTCCAGGCGGTCATAGGCCTTGAGGGCCTTGGTACGCCCTACTTCGAACATCAGTTCGCCGTAGATATCGTCCTCGACCACCTGAATGTCAAAATCCGAAGCCAGGCGCAGCAATTGTTTCTGCCGCTCTTCAGGCATGGTCCCACCCAGCGGGTTACTCAGGCGCGTCGTCAGCACCAGGGCCTTGATCGACCACTGGTTGGCCGCCAGTTGCAAGGCCTCCAGGCTCATGCCTGTCGCCGGGTCACTGGGGATCTCGATAACCTTGAGCCCCAGCAGATCGGCCAGTTGCAACAGGCCGTAGTAGGTGGGCGACTCCGCGGCAATCAGGTCGCCGGGCCGGGTCAGCACCCGCAACGACATCTGCAAGGCATCGACACACCCGTGGGTGATCACCACTTCGGAAGGGTCCACCACCACACCGGCATCGCGCATGCGAATGGCCACCTGGCGGCGCAGCGGTTCGAAACCCGGGCTGAACATGTAGCTGAACGCCCGTGGGCTATGAAATCGGGTGACCTTGGCCAACTGCTGATGCAGGGCGCGCACCGGCAGGTAATCGACACTGGGCACCGCTGCGCCGAGCGGAAACACTCCTTCACGGCGCGACTCCACCAACACCTGTTGAATGATGCTGCTGCGGGTGACCAGTCCCGGGCGTTCGACCCGGGCGATGTCCGGGGTCGGCGCGGTCAGGGCCGGAGTCTGGTGCACGTAATAACCGGACTGCGGCCGGGCGCGGATCAGCCCCTGATCCTCGAGGTTGGCATACGCCTGCAACACCGTGGCGTGGCTGACATTGAGCTGCGAGCTCATCTTGCGCACCGAAGGTACGCGCTCACCGGGCTGGTACACACCCCGACGAATATCCTCAGCCAGTTGCTGAGCGATACGTTGATACAGCAAGAGATTGGTCATGACGCAGCACTCGATTTCACGGGCATTTTATTCTTGTGTGAAACACTACCGGAACAGTTTGGAAGTGTACGGGGACAGTTGCCACAATAGTCGACGATACACCGCAGTGTCAGCAAAAACTGTACGGTTTTTTGTGAGCCTTTCGGCAGGTACAAAAAAACCCGGCACCTTGAGGTAACCGGGTTCTGGTGTCGCCCAGCCCTTAGCGGGCGGCGCCGAGCTGGCCTTTCTCGTCGGAAAACACAATTTCCACTCGACGGTTCTGCGCCCGTCCGCGCTCAGAAGCGTTGGCCTCTACCGGGTAATCGTCGCCATAACCTTCGACCTTGATGCGTTTTTCGTCGATACCCAGGTCCACCAGCATATCTGCCACGGCTTGCGCCCGGTCGCGGGACAATTGCAGGTTGCTTTGCTTGTCGCCGGTGTTGTCGGTGTAGCCCTCGATCCGCACTACCCGCTTGGGGTTGAGCTGCAGGAACTGCACCACTTTGAGCACCGTACGATTGGCCGAGCTTTTCAGCTCCGCTTCACCGGTGTCGAACAACACATCGCCCAGGGTCATCACCAGACCACGGTCGGTCTGGGTGGTGGCCAGGCTGATGATCTGCTCCTCCAGCCACTTGCCCTGCTGTTGCACGCTCAGCAGCTTGGCTTCACGCAGTTCCAATTGCAGGCGCTGACGCTCCAACTCGAGCTTGGCCGCCCGTTCCTTGTTCAGCATTTGCTCGGTGTGCTCACGGGCAATTTCACTGTAGCGGCGGCTGAGGTAGGCGTAATGCACCACGTCGGAACCGCTGCCCCAGTAGCTGGACAGGCGATCGGCCCGCGCCAGGGATTCACCGGCACGAATCACGTCCTTGGGGGCGATGCGCAGGACATTGGAGTCTTCCTTGACCTTCTGGAAGTCGTTATTGGCCTGCTGCAAGACCTCTTCGCTTTGCTGGCCGGCACAGCCATACAAGCCCGCACAGGCCACCACCAGGGCACCGCTGAATACTCGGGTGATCAGGTTCATTGGGCATCTCCCAGTTGCTTGCGCAGGCGAGTGATGCGACTTTGCAGAACGTTCAATTGCTCCTGGCTTTTCAGGGTCAGGACCCGCGCCTCGGCCAGGCGCGCGTCAAGCTCGGCCTGTTCGGCACGCATGCGGGCGTGTTTGTACGACTCGTCCTGCATATTGCCTTGAGCGCGCTTGAACTTGTCCTCGGCGAGTTTCAATTCCGGCACATCGTCCACCGTGGCACCAACGGCCTTGGCCTGTTCCAGGGCCTGTTCAGTCAGGCGCATCTGTTCAATGGGCGCCGGATCGGTTGCACAACCCGCCAGGGCCACAAGGGCCATGGCAGCGAAAAGAGGTCGAATACTCACACAAAATCCCTACTGTTTTGAGGTGCCGGCGGGTTGCTGTAACTGGGCTTTCCAGCGCTCAAGATTGCGCTGCAGCAAGGCCTCGGTCAGGCCGGACGCGGGCAATTCTGTCATCTTTTTCGCCAACTGTCCGCGCAACCAGGGGTCATTGCAGGCCGAATTGTGCGAGACCGCCAAAAAAAGCCCTGGTTTATCAATTGCTTGAGCAGAGGCTACCAGGTCATTGGTCATCCCCAGGGACTGCACCAAGGCCATGCCCGAGTAGCGCCCCGCGAGCACGTACTCGACCTCCCCCAGCAACAGGGTCTGCAACGCTTGGGTCAGGTTCGGCGTGCGGCGCAGGCTCAACTGCTCTTTGGCGAGGGCTTCGAATGGCTGGGTCAGCCGAGCCTTTTCCGAGACAGCCCCGCGATGCCCGTGCAAGTCGGCCAACTGGTTAAAAACCCGCGCCGAATCCTTGCGCGTCCACACCAGGTAATCGTTTTGCACCAAAGGCGGGTGGATGTAATCCAGCGACTCCAGTTCGCTCAGGGTCAGCGGCGCGTCGGCCAACAGGTCCATGCGCCCGCTGCGTACCTCAGCCAGGGCCTCGGAGCGCTTGCCGGCGTACAGCAGTTCAACCTTGACACCCAACTCCCCCGCGACGTGTTGCAGCAGGTCGGCACTGGCGCCGATCAGGTGCTTGGGGTCCTGCGGGTCGCGCCACAGGTAAGGCGGTGCATCGGGGCTTCCGGTTGCCACCAGGCGCTCGCACTTACCGGCGGCCATCGTCCATCCGGGCACCCCCAGCAAACCCAGCACAACCAGGCACCCACTCAAGCGGCGCAGATCCATGACGAAACTCTCCCGCAGTCAACTCCAATAAAAAGTGCTTCACCGAACTTTGGGGAAGGCACAACCAAGAGCGCGCTCTGGATCAAGGTCTGGCCTGCGCGCCCAGCCTCTATCTAGATGACGCTCCCCAGCCTGATCTGCTTCGAAAGTGACCACGTGCAGATCGAACGGGCGCCCATGCTACCCGATTTACTTTGGCCGGCGGGCGGCAAAACCCATCGGCCTTTTGTGCCCCACCTCCACGCTCTGCATGGGACCAGTCTCAAAAGCCAGGCCCCAGGCGAAAGCAGGTTGACCCTGTCAGGACCCCCTCCCAATAATGCGGCGCGTTTCGGATCGGCGGGCCCAGCCCCTGCCACAGCGCACCTCTGTCTGGCTGACCGACACTGCCAGGTGTTCAAGCACTCCACTCAGCCGCCACGGCCTGCGCTCAAGGGCAGCATTGTTCCCTGGCACGAGCCCGATCCAATGGAGGTTCCTCCGTGCCAGGAACCAGAGAATCCGTAAATAAGGAATGTGCATGAACATCTCGATAACTCGTCTTTCACTGATCGCGTTTATCAGCGGCGCCTGCGTGATGGTGCTGGAAATGGTCGGCGCGCGCATGCTCGCGCCGTTTCTGGGCACCAGCATCGTGGTCTGGACCAGCCTGATCGGCATCATTCTGGCCAGCCTGAGCGTCGGTTACTGGCTGGGCGGCCGCCTGGCCGATCGCACGGTTTCCCAACGGGTGCTGGCCTGGCTGCTGCTGGGCGCGGCGCTGACCATTCTGCTGACAGCACTGTCCCACACCCTGATTCTGCAATGGGTGACGCAACTGGAAAGCCTGCACACCTCGGCCATTCTGGCCGCCAGCCTGCTGTTCGCACTGCCGGCGGTGTTCTGCGGGATGATTTCTCCCTACGTCACGCGCCTGGCACTGTCGGATGTCGATACCGCAGGCGCCACCGTCGGCACCTTGAATGCGATCTCCACCGTGGGCAGCATCATTGGCACCTTCCTTGGCGGCTTTGTGCTGATTGCCTGGGTTTCCAGCCCAACCATCATCTACGGCATCGCCCTGGTCATGGCGGCCAGCGCGCTGCTCGCCGGTGGCAAGGCCCAGGTTCCGGTGCTGGTCACGCTGGGGTTGATTGCGGGCATCGGTGGGGTGTTCGGTGCCAAGATCAGCTCGTTGGTGACCGCCGATGGCCTGATCTATTTTCAGGAAACGCCCTACAACAGCATCCAGATCAAGGAAGGCGTGCAGAACTCGAGCCGGCGCACCGTGCGGGTGATGATCACCGACGAGAACCGCACCCAATCCATGATGTTCGTCGACGCGCCAGCAGAACCTGCTCTGGAGTACGCCAAGTACTTTGCCATTGGTACCACGCTCAAGCCCGCTGCCCAGCGGGTACTGATGCTGGGCGGCGGCGGTTACTCAGTGCCCAAATGGTTGCTGGGGCCCGACGCCCCTCTGCCCGCGGGTAGTTTTCAGCTGGATGTCGTGGAGCTCGATCCCGGCGTCAGTGAAGTCGCAGAACGTTTCCTCGGCCTGGACCGCAGCAACCAGCCGAATTTGACGATCTTCCATGAAGATGCACGGCGCTTCGTCAATCGCAGCGCCAAGGCCACGGGTCCCAGGTATGAGTTGATTCTGGGGGATGTCTTCAACTCCCGCGCCTCGGTGCCGTTTCATGTAGGTACCCGGGAAGCCGCCCAAAGCATCGCCAGCTCCTTGAGCGACGAAGGCATCTTCATGATGAACGTGATCTCGGCTGTCGAAGGCGATGACGGGCGTCTGTACCGAGCGATTCATGCCGCCTTCGCCGACGTCTTCGGAACGACCGCGACCTTCCTGAGCGGGGCTCCGGAAAATCCTTCGCAAGTGCAAAACGTGATCCTGCTGGCAGCCAAGCAACCCGTCGACTTGGAGCGCCTGCTGGCCGACGCTCCGCAACTGGCGCCGCTTCTGGCCAATCGTTACAGCTTGGCGCTGGCCGACGATGTACCGGCGCTGAGCGACCGCTTCGCCCCCGTGGAACGCTATTTGGGCTCGACCTACTAAGCGTCTGCCCCGTTTGCCGGGCCACCTCTCAGGCATAAAAAAACCCGACCATCAGGTCGGGTTTTTTGTGAGCCAAGGCGCTGGGTTAAACCAGTTTCTCCAACTCGGGTACCGCTTCGAACAAGTCCGCCACCAGGCCGTAATCAGCCACCTGGAAGATCGGTGCTTCTTCATCCTTGTTGATCGCAACGATCACTTTGGAATCCTTCATACCCGCCAAGTGCTGGATCGCGCCGGAAATACCGACCGCGATGTACAGCTGTGGCGCAACGATCTTGCCGGTCTGGCCGACCTGCATGTCGTTGGGTACGAAACCTGCGTCGACCGCAGCGCGGGAAGCGCCGACAGCAGCGCCCAGCTTGTCGGCCAGGGCGTACAGGTGCTTGAAGTTGTCGCCGTTCTGCATGCCACGGCCGCCGGAAACGACGATCTTGGCAGCGGTCAGTTCAGGACGATCGGACTTGGCCAGTTCTTCACCGACGAAGCTGGATTTGCCAGCGTCGTGAGCAGCGGCAACGGCTTCAACGGCAGCCGAGCCACCTTCAGCGGCGACCGGATCGAAACCGGTGGCACGCACAGTGATCACTTTGACCGCAGCGGTGGACTGCACGGTAGCGATGGCGTTACCGGCGTAGATCGGGCGCTTGAAGGTGTCAGCGCTTTCTACGGAGATGATCTCGGAGATCTGGTCAACGTCCAGTTGGGCGGCAACCCGCGGCAGGATGTTTTTGCCGTTGGAGGTAGCGGCAGCCAGGATGTGGCTGTAGCCGGCACCGAGTTCGGCGACCAGAGGCGCGACGTTTTCCGGCAACTGGTGCGCGTAGGCGGCGTTGTCGGCCACCAGCACTTTAGCCACGCCAGCGATTTTCGCAGCGGCTTCAGCCACGGCGCCAGCGCCCTGACCTGCAACCAGCACGTGGATATCACCACCGATTTTAGCGGCGGCAGCCACGGTGTTCAGCGTGGCCGGAGCCAGCACTTTGTTGTCGTGTTCGGCGATTACCAAGATAGTCATGATTAGATTACCTTCGCTTCGTTTTTCAGTTTCTCGACCAGTTCAGCCACCGACTTGACCTTGATACCTGCGCTGCGTGCAGCCGGCGCTTCGACTTTCAGGGTCTTGTTGGTGGAGGCGGTGGAAACGCCCAAAGCATCCGGAGTCAGCACTTCAAGCGGCTTCTTCTTGGCTTTCATGATGTTTGGCAGGGACGCATAACGCGGCTCGTTCAAACGCAGGTCGGTGGTGATGATGGCCGGCAGTTTCAGCGAAACAGTCTGCGCGCCGCCGTCGATTTCGCGAGTCACGGCAACGTTGTCGCCACTGACTTCGACTTTCGAGGCGAAGGTGCCCTGACCGTAGCCGCTCAATGCAGCGAGCATCTGGCCAGTCTGGTTGTTGTCGCTGTCGATGGCTTGTTTGCCGAGGATCACCAGCGATGGCTGTTCCTTGTCGACAACCGCCTTGAGCAGCTTGGCAACCGCCAGGGAAGTCAGGTCTTCGGCAGATTCGACGAGGATGGCACGGTCGGCACCCAGAGCCAGCGCAGTGCGCAGTTGCTCTTGAGCGGTGGACGGGCCGATGGAGACGACGACGATTTCAGTCGCAACACCTTTCTCTTTCAGGCGTACGGCTTCTTCCACTGCGATTTCGCAGAAAGGGTTCATCGACATCTTGACGTTAGCGAGGTCTACGCCGGAGTTGTCCGCTTTGACGCGAACCTTGACGTTATAGTCGACCACTCGTTTGACAGCTACAAGAACCTTCATGGATTCCTCGTTACTCTCCGGTGAAAAGAAAGTCGCCTAGGCGAGAACCTGGCGGTTGATGCTCATCGGCACAAGGGCACCTCTAAAAACGCTGGCATGGAACAGGCGACCTTGCTCACGGGGATGATGACCGTTCGTCAGTGGTGACCGACGAGTCATTCTTTATCGCGGCGTGTAAACTGCGCGCTTGCGCGGCGCACTGCGTCACCTTGTACAGCCTTCGCCCTGTCTTTAGAGGTGCTCTTGAAACCAACAGTCAGCCTACGGCGAGCGCAAAACCGACCGTATCTTGACCGGAACGCCTTTTCCGGTCAATACGGCAAAATGGCCAGTCATAAGCCGCGCTTCTAGGATTTACCTGGCTTCCAGCAAATTCAAACAAACGTTTGTATTGGACGCTGAGAGTGGTGTAGATATAATGCGCCGCCCAGAGAGAAAGGCGGGTCATCCATTGTCCCCTCCCCCTTGTCGAGGAGGAAATAATGGATGCAACGCCAAACCTCCAATTAGAAAAAAACCGTTGAGCCTTGAGTAGGAGATAGCCTAGTGGAACGCGAATTTATGGAATTCGACGTGGTCATCGTCGGTGCCGGCCCCGCTGGCCTGTCCGCCGCCTGCCGATTGAAGCAGAAGGCCGCCGAAGCCGGTAAGGAAATAAGCGTCTGCGTGGTCGAAAAAGGCTCCGAGGTCGGTGCTCATATCCTGTCCGGCGCCGTATTCGAGCCGCGGGCCCTGAACGAATTGTTCCCGAACTGGAAAGAGCTCGGCGCACCGCTGAACACCCCGGTCAAACGCGATGACATTTATGTCCTCAAGAGCGCCGACAGTTCCATCAAGGTTCCAGACTTCTTTGTGCCCAAGACCATGCACAACGAAGGCAACTACATTATCTCCCTGGGCAACCTGTGCCGCTGGCTGGCCCAGCAGGCCGAGAACCTGGGCGTGGAAGTCTACCCAGGCTTCGCCGCCCAGGAAGCGCTGTTCGACGAGAACGGCGTGGTCCGCGGGATCATCACGGGTGACCTCGGCGTCGACCGTGAAGGCCAGCCAAAAGAAGGCGTCTATACCCCAGGCATGGAGCTGCGTGGCAAGTACACCCTCTTCGCTGAAGGCTGCCGCGGCCATATCGGCAAGCAACTGATCCAGCGCTTCAACCTGGACAGCGACGCCGACGCCCAGCACTACGGCATCGGGCTCAAGGAAATTTGGGAAATCGACCCGGCCAAGCATCAACCCGGCCTGGTGGTGCACACCGCTGGCTGGCCGCTGGACATCATGAGCGCCGAGAACACCGGTGGCTCGTTCCTCTATCACCTGGAAAACAATCAGGTGGTGGTCGGTCTGATCGTCGACCTGTCCTACAGCAACACCTTCCTGTCGCCATTCGATGAGTTCCAGCGCCTCAAGCATCACCCGGTGCTGGCCCAGTACCTGGAAGGCGGCAAGCGCATCAGCTACGGCGCTCGCGCCATCTGCAAAGGTGGCCTGAACTCGCTGCCGAAGATGGTCTTCAAAGGCGGCGCACTGATCGGTTGCGATCTGGGCACCCTGAACTTCGCCAAGATCAAAGGCAGCCACACCGCCATGAAGTCCGGCATGCTCGCCGCCGACGCCGTGGCCGATCGCCTGTTCGCCGAATCCGCAGGCGGTGATGAACTGACCGCCTACGTCGACAGTTTCAAGAACAGCTGGCTCTACGAAGAACTGTTCGCCTCCCGCAACTTCGGCCCGGCGATGCACAAGTTCGGCCCGATCATCGGCGCCGGCTTCAACTGGTTCGACCAGAACATCCTCGGCGGCAAAATGCCGTTCACCCTGCACGACACCAAGCCGGACTACGCCTGCCTCAAGCTGGCCAAGGACTGCAAGAAGATCGACTACCCCAAACCCGACGGCAAACTCAGCTTCGACAAACTGAGCTCGGTGTTCATCTCCGGTACCAACCACGAAGAAGAACAGCCGTGCCACCTGAAGCTGAAAGACCCGAGCATCCCGATCGGCACCAACCTGCCGCTCTACGATGAACCGGCGCAGCGCTACTGCCCGGCTGGCGTGTATGAAGTGATCACCAAGGAAGACGGCGAGAAGCGCTTCCAGATCAACTCCCAGAACTGCGTGCACTGCAAGACCTGTGACATCAAGGACCCTTCGCAGAACATCACCTGGGTCACGCCGGAAGGCGCGGGCGGACCGACTTACCCGAACATGTAAGCCCGCCGCTTGAACATCAAGGCTCCCATCCGGGGGCCTTTTTGTTGCCCGGGAATCAAGCGTGCCGGGGCCGCTGGGCGATCAGGCCGCCCGCTCCTCCCCCGGGCTGCGTTCGAAGTAGCGCTTGTACTCGCGGCTGAACTGCGACGTGCTCTGATAGCCCACGCTGTGCGCCGCCTGCGCCACCCCCATGCCTTCCACCAACAACAGTTGCTGGGCTTTGAGCAGCCGCAGGCGCTTGAGGTACTGCACCGGCGAGAGCAAGGTGCAGCGCTTGAAGTGCTCATGGAAGGTCGAGGCGCTCATGTGCGCATAACTGGCCAGGGTCTCGATATTCAGCGGCTCGGCGTAATGGGCATGCAGATGGCTCAACGACGTCGCGATCCGGGAAAACTGCCCCTGCTGTTCCACCAACGCCCGCAATACATCGGCCTGGGGCCCGCGCAAGGCCGTGAACAACAACTCGCGGACCCGTGCCGGCCCCAGGATCCGGCTCTCCAGCGGATCGTGCAGGCATTGCAGCAGCCGCTCGACGCAGCCACGCATGGCGTCATCCAGGACCACCGAGCTCATCGACTCCAGGGTCTGCGCCGCCGGCGGTGGCCCGGACTGAATGCCCATGGCCATCACCAACTCCCCGAGCACCACCCGATCAATGCCGACGGTCACGCCGTACAGGGGCGCATCAGGCAGGGCAAAGGTCTCGCATTCGAAAGGCACCGGCATCGCCTGGATCAGGTAATGCCCGGCGCCATATTCCAGGGTGCGCGGGCCCAGGTACGCGACCTTGCTGCCCTGGGCCACGATCATCAGGCTCGGCTCATAGATCTGCGGACCGCGCGCCACGTCGCAACTGGCACGCAACACCTGTACGCCGGGCAGGTGGGTCGGGGAAAAACCGTCGCTGGGCGTCAGCCCCTCGATCAGGGAAACCAGCGTGGCGTTAGCGTCGAGATGGCGGGTCAGGAGCATTGGAGCACTTCTCGGAGTATGGGGAGCGGCAAGCCACAAGCGGTGAGCTGCAAGCGGCGAGCGTGGGCGCACAGTTTATAGCCTGCAGCTCGTCGCTTGCCGCTTTCCACTGCTCCCCCGGAGCTTTAGGCATAAGACTCGGAGCAATCGCCATGGCCGCACCCAGGCTCGATGGGGAGAATGGCCCGCCTCACCTGTTCCTGCTTTTGCGAGGTCTTTTTATGTACACCGCCATCGGTTATGCCGCCCAATCGGCCACCACTCCCCTCGCCCCCATGTCCTTCGAACGCCGCAGCCCGCGTGCCGATGACGTGGCGATTGAAATCCTCTACTGCGGCGTCTGCCACTCCGATATCCACCAGGCGCGCAACGAATGGGGCATTGCCGTGTACCCGCTGATGCCGGGCCACGAGATTGTCGGCAAAGTCACCGCCGTCGGCGCCAGCGTCACGGCGCACAAGGTCGGCGACCTGGTGGGCGTGGGCTGCATGGTCGACTCATGCCGCCATTGCGACGCCTGCAAATCGGACCTGGAGCAATACTGCCTCGAAGGCCCGACCATGACCTACGCCACCCCGGACCGGGTCGACGGCAGCAACACCATGGGCGGCTACTCCGACAGCATCGTGGTCAGCGAACACTTCGTGGTGAAGATTCCGGCCACGCTCGACCTGGCCAGCGCCGCGCCGATCCTCTGCGCCGGCATCACCACCTACTCGCCCCTCAAGCACTACGGGGTCAAGGCCGGGGACAAGGTCGGCATTCTCGGCATGGGCGGCCTGGGCCATATGGGGATCAAGTTCGCCAAGGCCATGGGCGCCGAGGTCACGCTGTTCACCCGCTCCGCGAGCAAGGCCGAGGAAGGCCGGCGCCAGGGTGCCGATCATGTGATCGTCTCCACCGACGCCGAGCAGATGAAGGCCGCGGCCGGGCATTTCGACTTCCTGCTGGACACCATTCCGGTGCAGCACGATCTGAACCCCTACCTCGATACCCTGCGCTTTGACGGCGTGCATATCCTGGTGGGCCTGATCGAACCGGTGGACCCGCCCGTCAACGCCGCCAAGCTGGTCCTGGGGCGTAAAGTCCTGGCCGGGTCGCTGATCGGCGGGATTGCCGAAACCCAGGAAGTCCTGGATTTCTGCGCCGAGCACGGCATCACCTGCGACATCGAAATGCTCGACATCCGCCAGATCAACGAGGCTTACACCCGGATGATCAACGGCGATGTGAAGTACCGCTTCGTGATCGACATGGCCACCCTGAAGGCCTGATTCAGGCCTTCGCGCCCAACTCCGCAGAAAGCCGGGCGGCCGCCTGTTTCACCAGGGGGATCAGCTCGGCCATTTTCTCCAGCGGCATGTAGGGCACGGTACTGGCGACACTGATGCCGGCCACGATTCGTGCGCTGGCATCCCGCACCGGTGCCGCGACGCAGCGGATCGAGGGTTCGTTGTCTTCCAGGTCGAACGCATAACCGCCCTTCACATACTCCAGCATGCGCTGCTGGAACTGCTCCCAGGACGGTTCCTCGTGCTGCGGCCAGAGCACATTGCGCCCCCCCACCGGCAAACTGATCTGATACAAGCGCTGCCAGTCCTGCTGGCTGTCGTCGAGCATCAGCGCCTTGCCGATCCCGGTACGGGCCAACGGCATCCGATGCCCCACTCGCGAACGCATCTCCGGGCCATTGCGCCCCGGGTTCTTGTGCAGGTACAGCACGTCATCGTCCTCGCGGATCGCCAGGTGAATAGTGTCGCCGGTCAGTGCCGACAACTCATCCAGGATAGGCGTGGCCAGGCTGACCAGCGGCAGCGCTTCGCGCGCCTGGAAACCCAATTCGATCAGCTTCGGCCCCAACAGATAACCCACTTGCGGCACCACGCGCAGGTAGCGCTCTTCTACCAGGCAACTGGCCAGGCGGTGGGTGGTGCTGCGGGTGGTGCCGATCAGCCGGGCGATTTCCTTGAGGTCACGGGCACCGCTGGCCACGGCCTGGACCACGCCCAAGCCACGCAGCAGCGTCTGGGTGCCGGTCGGCGCGGCGTCCTTGGCGGTCTTTGGGGCGTCTTCCTGCATATCCAGCCTTCCGAGGGAGAGAACGGGCGGCATTATGGTCGCCCATCCGCCTTGACCACAACTCGCCACGCGCCACCCCGGCCACCCGCCACAGGGAGGCCCGCACGCGCGCCTACCACTCGGCGAAACTGCCGTCGGCGTGGCGCCAGATCGGGTTGCGCCAGCGATGACCGACGGCCGCGCGCTCGATCACGTATTCCTCGTTGATCTCGATGCCCAGGCCGGGGCCGTTGGGGATCTTCACGTAGCCCTGGTCGTAGTCGAACACCTGCGGCTGCTTGAGGTAATCCAGCAGGTCGTTGCTCTCGTTGTAATGGATACCCAGGCTCTGCTCCTGGATAAACGCGTTGTAGCAGACCGCGTCCAGTTGCAGGCACGCCGCCAGGGCAATCGGCCCCAACGGGCAATGCAACGCCAGGGCGACGTCGTAGGCTTCGGCCATGTTGGCGATCTTGCGGGTCTCGGTGATGCCACCGGCGTGAGAGGCGTCCGGCTGGATGATGTCAACGTAACCTTCGCTGAGCACCCGCTTGAAATCCCAGCGCGAAAACAGGCGCTCGCCGAGGGCGATCGGGGTGCTGGTCAAGGGCGCCAGTTCCTTCAGCGCTTCGTAGTTTTCGCTGAGCACCGGCTCTTCGATAAACATCAGCTTGTAGGGGTCGAGTTCCTTCATCAGCACCTTGGCCATGGGCTTGTGCACCCGGCCATGGAAGTCGACGCCGATCCCGACATTGGGCCCCACCGCATCGCGCACGGCGGCAACGTTGGCCAGGGCCAGGTCGACCTTGTCGTGGCTGTCGAGAAATTGCAGTTCCTGGGTGCCGTTCATTTTCACCGCGGTAAAGCCCCGTGCCACCGCTTCCCTGGCCGCCTGCGCCGTGTCGGCCGGGCGGTCGCCGCCGATCCACGAATAGACGCGGATCTTGTCCCGCACCTGGCCGCCCAGCAGGTCACTGACCGAAACCCCGAGGTCTTTGCCCTTGATGTCCCACAGCGCCTGATCGATGCCGGCCAGGGCGCTCATGTGCAGCGCTCCGCCACGGTAGAAACCGCCGCGATAGAGCACGGTCCAGATGTCTTCGATATTGCGTGGGTCCTTGCCGATCAGGTAGTCCGAGAGTTCCTCGACCGCCGCCGCCACGGTGTGGGCCCGCCCCTCCACCACCGGCTCGCCCCAGCCGGTCACGCCCTGATCGGTCTCGACCTTGAGAAAGCACCAGCGCGGCGGAACGATGAAGGTGGTCAGTTTGGTGATTTTCATCTGCTTGTCTCTCTGGTTTGAGGCAGCGCGCACGGCGCCGGAAAAGGCTTAAGCCAAGGCATGCCACGCGGCGACATAGGCCTTGGCCCGATGGGCCACGTCAGTGCTGCTCAGCCCGGGCTTGAACAGCCCCGAGCCGAGGCCGAAGCCCTTGACCCCGGCCTCGACAAACACCCGCATGTTGTCCGGGGTAATGCCGCCCACGGGCAACAGCACAGTGCCGGCCGGTAACACCGCGAGCCAGGCTTTCACCACCGCCGGGCCCATTTGCTCGGCGGGGAACATCTTCAATACATCCGCGCCTTCGGCCAGTGCGGCAAAGGCCTCGGTCGGCGTGGCGACACCCGGCGCCAGGTACAGCCCGGCGGCCTTGGCTGCGCGCAGGACCTTGGGGTCGCTGTGGGGCATGACGATCACCTGTCCGCCCGCCGCCTGCACCTGAGCCACCTGCGCAGGCTCCAGCACAGTGCCGGCGCCAATCAGGCAATCGGGAGGCAACTGGCTGCGCAGGCTGCGGATACTGTCAAACGGCTGCGGCGAATTGAGCGGCACCTCGATCACCCGAAAACCCGCCTCGTACAGGACCTCGCCGATGGCCAGGACCTCGTCTGGGCGCACGCCCCGAAGGATCGCCACCAGGCCGTTTTGTGCCAGTGCTTGCTTGAGCATTGCAAACCTCTTCTATGGTTGAACGCCGGGGAGCAGCCCGGCCGCCTTGGCCAACAGCCACAAGCCGCGTTCGGTGGCCTGCTCGGCCAGGGTCACCCGGGCGAACCCGCAGGCAGGAAGGGCCCGGCTGTAGCGGGCGCAGAGTTGGGAATTGCCGATCAACAGGATCGAGGGCAAGTGGGCGCTGTTGCGGCGGCGGTGCTGCACCTGGGCCAGGGCCGTCAACTCATGGCCGATCAGCAGCCCCGACAGATAATCAGGCTGGGCGCTGGCGCCGAGTTCAGCCGTCAGGCCCAGGCTGCGGGCGCTGAACAGGGTCGACAGCGGGCCGATCTGCCCCTCCAGGGACTGCGCCACCTGGACCCCGCGGTCGAAGGCCGCACCGTCGAACGCCGCACCGCGCTGTTGGGTGCGACCGAGAATGCTGTGTTCGCAGAGGACGGCGAACAGTTCGCCGGTCATGAAGGTCTCGAAATGCACGATGCGGCCGTCAGCCACCTCGACCCATTTCGAATGGCTGCCAGGCAGGCCGATCAGCAGGTTATCCGTGGCCTGCCGCGGCAGGTTGTGCAGCGCCCCCAGCACTTGGGTTTCTTCGCCACGCATGACGTTTGGCAGGCGCGAACGCTGGATCACACCGGGCACGATGTGCACCTCAACCCCACGCACGCTGCGCACCGAGACCAGGGCGCGGCCAAGTTGGGCAACGTCCGCCGGGGTTTCGCAGTAGCTCGCCTCGCGCCAGCCTTGAGCGCTGCCGACCATGCCACAGGCGATCACCGGCAAGTGCGGCGCGGTGTCGAGCCAGTCGCCGCAGGCTTCGTCGAAGGCCAGTTCAAAACCGTTGCTGCAGGCCTGGCCGTCGATGATTCGCACGGCCTTGGGCAGTTGCATGATTCCCGAGGTCAGCGCGCGCTGCTCCAGCACTTCGCCGCCTGCCGCGAGTTTGTAGGCACGCAGGGAAGTGGTTCCCCAATCGAGCCCGATCAGTTGCGCCTGCATCGCTTCACCTGTGAGTTGTTATTGGCAGTGAGTGCGTAAGAGCTGCTGGCGGCGACTATAAACCCCGCAGGATAAAAATCTCAATATATAAATTTGCATCCCATATATAGGGAACAGATAGACTGCTCGCACCCGCCGCCCAATCCCTTAAAATGCCGCCCACAAGCCCCGCCCCTTTCAAGGAAGACCCATGCAACGCTTCAGAAAACTGCTGCTCATCGGCGGCCTGCTATTAACCGGAAGCGCCCTCGGCGCGGCAGAGCCATTCAAGGTTGGCGATATCTGGGCGTACCAGACACGGCCCGGCGAAAGCGCGTCGACCCTGACCATCCTCAAAGTCGAGCAGTACCCGGACCTGGGCCAGGTGGTGCATATCCGGGTCGATGGCATTCACCTGATCAACCCGCTCAAGGGCAATCAGATCAGCGACATTCCGCACCTGCCGTTTCGCGCCGGCGCGTTGCAGCAGAGCGTGACCCAGCGCGTGGGCCACGCCGAGCAACTGGCGGATTTCAGCGAGGGTTACAGCGTGTGGAAGAGCGCCTATGACGCGCACCAGGCCGGGGCATTCAAGACCTCGGTGGCCCAGACCCTGAATGACTTGCTGGGAGGCGACTGGGAAGAAAGCCGGTGATCACTCCAGGTCGAACACCCGTGTTGCGGGCCGGTCGAACCCACACGGCGGGTGTTGCCCAGGGTGTCGGCAACGCGGTGTTGCTGGCGCAGGATCACGTTGCCAGGGTCGAGAACCTGCCGAGGTACGCACGAGGCACACCCCAGCCTTAGCAGCCTGGCGATTTTCATTGCCGAACAGCCTTGGTCGAATTCGTGAAAACCACCACCCGCCAGCGCACTCTCAGCCCCGGGCAAAGGCCCGCAGCACGTCGCCGTCCATGCGGTACTTGACCCATTCCTCCTGGGGCTGCGCGCCCAGAGACTTGTAGAACTGGATCGCTGGTTCATTCCACTCCAGCACGCTCCATTCGAAACGCCCGCAGTCATTGTCACAGGCGATCTTTGCCAGATGCCGCAACAGCTGCTTGCCCGCCCCGCCACCACGCTGCTCGGGGGTGATGTAGAGGTCTTCCAGGTACAGGCTGTTGCTGCCAAGCCAGGTCGAGTAACTGAAGAAGAACACCGCAAACCCGATCGGTACGCCATCGCGCAGGCAGATCAGGCCGTGGGCTGTCGCGCCTTCGCTGAACAGGCTGCGCTGGATGTCGGTGACGCTGGCGATCACTTCATGACGGGCACGCTCGTAGTCGGCGAGTTCCGTGATGAACGCGAGGATTTGCGGAGCATCGCTGGGCACGGCGGGGCGGATATCGACGGACATCGGTGGCTCTCATGGCGGAATCAGGCGGCCATAGTAGATCGACAGGGGAAACACATGCACGGGCATTTATTGGCGCAACAGGGTTTGCCCACAACCCTGCGCCAGCGGCTACAGTGGCGGCCTTGCCCGATCACCTTCAGGTTGCACAGATGAACGCCCAGGCTTTTGCCCCCCTGCCCACCCTCGCCGCCCAATTGCTGCCCCATGCCCTGGAACCTGCCGAAGACGGCGCCCACGACCTTTCGCATTTGCAGCGGGTGTGGAGCAATGCCCGGCGTATCGCCGAGCAGGAAGGCGGCGACCTGCGCGTACTGCTGGCCGCGACCTTGTTGCACGACTGCGTCGCCGTGGAAAAGAACTCGCCCCTGCGCTCCCAGGCCTCGCGTCTGGCGGCGGCGCAGGCGGGCAAAATCCTGGCCAGCCTGAACTGGGCCCAGGCGCCGATCGACGCAGTGGTCCACGCCATCGAGGCCCACAGTTTTTCTGCGGCGATCGAGCCGCTTTCGCTTGAGGCCAAGATCCTGCAGGACGCCGATCGCCTCGACTCCCTCGGCGCCCTCGGCGTGGCCCGCACCTTCTACATTGCCGGGCGCATGGGCAGCGCCCTGTACGACCCGCTCGACCCACACGCAGCCCATCGTGAATACGATGACAAACGCTTTTGCCTGGACCATTTCCAGACCAAGTTGCTGCACCTGGCCAGCGGCTTCCAGACCGCGGCCGGCACGCACCTGGCCCAGGTTCGGCATCAGCGCCTGCAACGCTTCATGGAGGAGCTGCTGGAGGAGATCGGCGCCTGAGCCGCCCTGCTTACTCCGCTGTGGGCTAATCCTGAAACCAGCAGGTACACAACAAACAACCGCCGGGCCCGTGTTAGAAAACCGCGCATCACTTCAACAAGGACGAGGCTCACTCATGCCTGCTCGCGGTACTCGGCAACCCATGGTTTCAGGCCCATTGTTCGGGCTGTTCTGTCTTGGCAGTTACCTGCTGTCGCTGTCTTATGGCTCGACCTTCCTGCTCTCGCTGCTGATCAGTGCCCGTGGCGGTAACGAGCACGACGCCGGCAGCGTGATTTCCGCAGCCATGCTCAGCACCTTTGTCGCGGTGATCTTCTCCGGGCACCTCTCGGACTGGTTGGGCGCCGCACGCTCGATCGCCCTGTTCGGCGGCCTGCTGGTGGTGGCCAGCCTGGGCTTCGCCCTGACCCCGGGCTTCGGCCATGCCTTGCTCCTGTTCGGCCTGATCCTGGGCTTGGGCTGGGGGGTGTTTTACACCCTGGGGCCGATCATCGTGGCGATGCTGGTGGAACCCGCCCAGCGCGCCAAATACTTCGCTCTGCTGTCGGGCAGCATGATGACCGGCATCGGCTCCGGGCCGCTGCTGGGGCGGGCGGCCAGCGCCCTGGGCTGGCCATTGACAGCGGCCTTCCTGATCGCGGCCGCGGCCAGCCTGGCCGGGGTGATCATCTTCTGGTTCCTGGGTCGCCGCCTGCAGCAGCAGACCAACCACCTGGGCAGCGGCGCGGCAAAAATCAGCTGGGCCAGCAGTGCCCGGGTGCTGTCGTCCAGGGCGCTGTTTCCGATTCTGATGGTGGGCCTGGGCGGCTGTGTATTCGGTGGCTTGTCGAGCTTTCAAACCAGTTATGCGGCGTCACGCGCCCTGGATTACTCGCTGTTCTTTCTCGGCTTCATGGGCGCCGCCATCAGCAGCCGCCTGCTGATTGCCGGCATCGTGGTTAAGCGCGACGCCTATCGCTCGGCCTGCCTGCTGTCCGGGCTGATGGTCCTGGCGGTGCTGCTGTTGCAGTTCGTGGTCGACAGCAGCGTCAGCTACCTGTTGGCGGCCATGGTCTTGGGCGTCGGCTATGGCCTGACCTACTCGGTGATCAATGGCCTGGCCGCCAACGAAGCCCCGGCCGGCAGCACCTCCCAGGCGTTGCTGCTGTTCAGCCTCGCTTACTTTATCGGGGTCTTCGGGTTCCCCCTGCTGGCGGGCAAGATCATCGTCGAACAGGGCATGCCGACACTTCTGTTAACAGTTCTGGCAGTGGCCCTGCTGAACTGGCTGATCAGCGCCGGGCGCCTGCTCTGGCGCTGGGGGCAAGGCGAGAAAATCCTGCAAGACGCCTGAGACCGTTCGTCGATCATCAGGCACCAATGCAAATCAGCGGCTGACCAATATCAGGTAGCGACTCTGAAACGAATGGAGGCGACATCATGATCAAGGCTCAACTCACCGCTTTCGCCCTGGCCGGGCTGCTGTCTTCAGCAGCCTTTGCCGGCGCCACCGGCCCCACCAACCCGGTGGAAGGTCCCAAGTCCCCAGCCAGCCAAAACACGCCCAGGATCAACATCAACCCACCGCCCATGGACGAAGGCTCGCTGCCGCCCGCCACCGGCACCGACCCGCGGGTCCAGGGCAGCGATACCGGGCGCCAGGGCGGCGTAGGCACCCTGGACTCCAGCACGCCCGACAACGGCAAGACCGGCATCGGCTCGAAAAGCACCACCGGGGGCTCCGGCTCCGAAGGCAACAGCCAGTAACCCTGCAAGACGACGCACACCTGTATTCAACCAACGAAGAGGTCAGCATGAACGTCGATAAAAACCTTGAGAAAGAAGTCCTCACCCGCCTGCTGCATGCCCACCCCAGTGGCCTGGGCAAGGAGGTGCTGGATAACTACCGAGGGGAAAAAGTCGTGGCCCAGGCCCTGGCCGCCCTGCAGGACCGTGGGCTGATCAAGGAAGGCCACGTCACCTGCAACACTGCCGGGGAACATGCCCTCAACCTGCCGATCAAGCTCACCGCGTCGGGCGTCGAGGCCGCGCAGAAGCTCGAAGGCACGACGTCGCACTGAGTAACCAACCTGTCTGGAACCCTGCCCCGCCATCGCCTGCAACCCTGGCAGACAGTGGCGGGGCTGCAGGGCCTTAACGCTGCTTCAAACGGTCGATGACCACCGCCAGCAGCAGGATCGAACCGCGAATCACGTACTGATAAAAGGTGTCGATGTTCTTCAGGTTCATGGCGTTCTCGATGATCGCCAGGATCAACACCCCGGCGATCACGTGGCGGATCATGCCGATCCCCCCGCTCAGGGACACCCCGCCCAGCACACAGGCCGAGATCACCGTCAGCTCGAACCCCTGGCCGATCATCGGCTGGCCCGAGGTCATGCGCGACGCCAGGATCACCCCGGCCAGGGCACCGATCAGGCCGTGCACGGCGAAGATGATGATCTTGGTGCGGTCGACGTTGACCCCGGCCAGCAACGCCGCTTCTTGGTTGCCGCCGATGGCCATGGTGTTGCGCCCATAGGTGGTGTAGTTGAGCAGCCAGCCGAAGAACAGGAAGCACACCAAGGTAATCAGGATGGGCACCGGCACCCCGAACAGTTGCCCGTTGCCAAACACGAAGAAGCTTTCCTGGGACACCCCCACGGCCTTGCCGTCGGCAAAAATGTAAGCCAGGCCACGGACAATCTGCATGGTGGCCAAGGTGGTGATCAGGGCATTGACCCGCAGCTTGGCGATGACGATGCCGTTGATCAGCCCCACCACCAGGCCCATCAGCAGCGCCGCGCTGACGCCGAGAAACACGCTGTTGGTGGAGCGCATCACCACCGCCGCGACGACACCGGCGCAGGCGATGACCGAGCCGACCGAAAGGTCGAAATGCCCCGACGCCAGGCAATAGAGCATGGTGCAGGCCGCGATCCCGGTGGTGGAAATCGCCAGCCCCAGGCCACGCATGTTCAAGGGCGAAAGAAAGTTGTCGATCAGCAAGGTGCACAGGGCGAAGATCGCGACTGCCGCCAGCAGCATCACCCAGTCATCCAGGAAGCGGCGCAGGTCAGGGGCTTTGCGCGGTGCACTCAAGGTGGTGTTTTGCGTACTCATAGAGACCTCTCGGAGGGGCCAGGGCCTTGGCTGCGCTGGCCTGGCAATGCCAGTTGCAACAGATTGGATTCATTGGCCCGGGCACGGGGCAACTCGCCGCGTAGCGCGCCTTCGCAGAGCACCAGGATGCGGTCGGAAATGCCCATGACCTCCATCAGGTCGCTGGACACCACGATCACCGCGATGCCGCTGGCAGCCAGGTTGTGGATGATCTGGTAGATCTCGGCCTTGGCGCCGATATCGATGCCCCGGGTCGGTTCGTCCAGCAGCAGGACTTTCATCGGCATCGACAGCCAGCGGCCGAGAATGGCCTTCTGTTGATTGCCGCCGGACAGGTACATGATTTTTTGCCCGGGCGATGGGGTCTTCACCTTCAGCGCCTTGATCTGCCTGTCGGCATTGCCCCGCTCCCAGTCGCCGCGCAGCAGGCAGCCCAGGGTCGAGTGCGCGCCACGGGCGCTGATGTTGATGTTTTCCGCGACGCTGGCCAGCGGCAGGATGCCCTCCTTCTTGCGATCCTCGGGGCACAGCAGCACCCCCGCCGCAATCGCATCCCGGGGCGAACCCAGGGTCAGTGGCCGGCCCGCCAGTTCCAGGCTGCCGGCACTCTTGCGCGCCAGGCCGCTGAGCAACCGCAGCAACTCGGTACGGCCGGCACCCACCAAGCCGAACAGGCCGAGGATCTCGCCCTCGCGCACGTCAAAACTCACCGGCTCACGCAAGCCCGGGCCGAGCAGACCCTCGACCTTGAGTGCCACCGCGCCCTGCTCCCGCGGGCGGTAGTCGTAAATATCCTGAATGTCCCGCCCCACCATGCAGGTCACCAACTGGTCGTGGCTCAGCTCGCTCATCTGCTCGAAAGTGCGCACATAACGCCCGTCCTTGAACACCGTCACCGCGTTGCAGATGCGGAACACCTCTTCCATGCGATGGGACACGTAGAGCACCACTTTGCCCTCGTCCCGCAGGCGCGCAATGATTGTCATCAGGCGCTCGATTTCCCGGGAAGACAGGCTGCTGGTGGGCTCGTCGAAGGCAATCACATGGGCGCCACGGGACAGCGCCTTGGCGATTTCAACCAATTGCCGCTGGCCCAGGGACAGCCGCCCGACCTTGTCCTGGGGGTCGATCTCATCGGCCAGGCCCTTGAGCAGTGCCAGGGCCTTGCGCCGCAACTCGGCGCCTTTGACCAAGCCGAAACGCGACGGCAGATGACCGAGAAACAGGTTCTCCGCCACGGTCATTTCCGACACCAGGTGCAGCTCCTGGTGAATCACCGCGACCCCACTGGCAATGCTCTGCGCCGTGGACTTGAAACTCAGCACCTGCTCGCCGATCTGCACGTGGCCGCTGCTCGGCGCGTAGGCCCCGCCCAGGATTTTCAGCAGCGTCGACTTGCCCGCGCCGTTCTCCCCCATCAGGGCGTGAACCGCTCCCGGGTGCGCCACGAAGCTGATATCCGCCAGTGCCTGCACCCCAGGGAAACGCTTGCCGATGCCCGTGAAACGAAGGCTGCCGCCCACGGTCACGGGCGCTGTAGTTGTTTGCGCCTGCATAGCCCCTCCTCGATCCGACGAATGCGGCACTTGCCGCCCTCGCCTACCACCCGTTCAAGCGCCCCGGACCCGGGCCGCCAGCGACTCGCCCGGCGCTCAGTTCCACAGGCCGATCTTTTCCAGCTCCTGCTTGAAGTTGTCCCGGGTGATCAGGGTCACGTCGTCCATGGCGGTGTACTTGGGTGGCTCTTTGCCGGTGGTGATCCACTCGAACATCATGCTCGCGGTGTTGTAGCCCTCGATGTGCGGGCTGGGCAGCATCGAACCGAAGAAGCCGCTGTTGGCCTTTTTCAGTTCGCCAATGGCGTCGGTGCCGTTGATGCCGATGCCGATCACGTTGGCGGCGGCAAAACCGGCGCTTTCCGTGGCGCGCACACCACCGAGCACGGTGTTGTCGTTCATGCCGCCGATGATCAGGTTCTTGGCCGCGCCCGGCAGCTTGACCAGGGCCGAATTGGTGGCGTCCATGCTGCCTGGCACGTCGAGGGTCTTGAGTGCCGAGAAGATGATGTGATCCTCCGGCAGGCCGGCGTCCTTCAGGGATTTGACCGAGCCGTCAGTGCGCTTCTTGCCGGTGTCCAGCTCGTTGAAGGTGTTGATCACCGCGTAGGTGTCTTTCCAGTCCCAGCCGCGCTTCTTGGCCTCGGCAGCCATGGCGTTGCCCTGTTTCTGCCCGACTTCGAAGGCCGCCATCCCCAGGTAGGGAACGTCCTCCATGAACTTGCCGTTGGCATCGACGAAGCGGTCGTCCACCGCCATCACCTTGAGGTCGTTGAGTTTGGCCTTGGCCATGATGGCCGGGCCCAGGGACACATCGGGCGGGCAGATGACAAAACCCTTGGCGCCATTGGCCGCCAGACTGTCGATGGCCGAGAGGGTTTTCTCGCCATCGGGCACGGCGATTTTGATCAGGGTAAAGCCCTTGTCCTTGGCGGCCTTTTCCGCAAAGGCCCATTCGGTCTGGAACCAGGGCTCTTCCGCCTGCTTGACCAGAAAGCCGATTTTTACCGCTTCGGCCGCCAGCAAGCTGCTGCTCAGGCTGACTGCGGTCACCGCCAGGGCGGCGCGACACAGGGAACGGATCCCACGACGACGATTCATAGCTCACTCCTTATTTTTATTGAAAGCCAACCGCCTCCAGGCGCCACCCCCGATTGGGGCTTTGCGCAGCCTGGCGGCGTATCTCGTTGCAGTCACAGCTTCAAGCAAATAGTCATATCATATGATCATTGAGCTTCAGGCGAAGTTCTCAGCCCGAAACCCTTCAGCGTCAGTCGTGGTAGAGCACCGATCGCCCGCCATCGATGGTGATGCACGACGCATTGATGAACGGCGCTTCATCGCTGGCCAGGAATACCGCGGTCATCGCCACCTCGATCGGCTGGCCGATGCGCCGCGGCGGGTGCAGGTCCAGGGCCCGCTGGCGCTCGGCATGGGGATCGGCAAAACCGTTCCAGTAATCGACGTTCAGTTGGGTCTCGATGTAACCCGGGGCGATGGCGTTGACCCGGATGCCCTTGGGCGCGTACTCGATGCCCAGGGCCCGGGTCAGCCCCAGCAGGCCGTGCTTGGCCACCGGATACGGGAAGCAGCCGGGAATGATGTGGGTGGAGTGGGTCGAGGCGATGTTGATGATGCTGCCGATGCCCTGCTCGATCATCTGCGGCAGCACCGCCTTGCAGCCGTACCAGGCGCCGTCCAGGTCGATGGCGAAGCAGCGCCGCCAGTCGTCCTCGGTCATCTGCAGCGGGTCGCGGAACACGTTGACCCCGGCACAGTTGACCAGCACGTCGATCCGGCCATGCAGTTCGATGGCCCGCCGGGCCAGGGCGTCGAGGTCCGCTTGCCGCGACACATCGGCGCGCAGGGCCTGGACATCAGCGCCCTGCTCCCGCCAATGGGCCGCCACGCCCTCGACCTTTTCCGCCTGGATATCGCTGATCACCAGCTTTGCCTGCTGTGCGGCGAAGCAGGCAACAATCGCCTCGCCGATTCCCTGGGCTGCGCCAGTCAGCAGCACCACCTTGTTTTTCAAGCGCTCGCCCCGGGGCGGCTCAGGCACCGGAGGCAAGGAAAGAGCATCAGCCATGAATCGGAACTCCTGTGGCAGGGCACGACGAACGCCGGGCATCCAGGGATGACCGGCCAGCATCGACAGGGGAAGGCATGAACCGCGCACCGGCAGGCGCCGGCGGGCCTTGATGGCCTGAAACATCGACTCCGCAAAGGAGTGCGTAGGAAGATCTCTGCATCGCGTCACCGGTATTATTTTTTTAGTGTGAGTGCGTGGAGCTGTGGCCGACTATAAACCCGGCCCTTACGAAATCTCAATATATAATTTAACATCCCATATATAGGGATTTAACCTGCAAAACGCGTGCATGCCGTGCCCGCCACCGATACCCGAACTGCCAGCACGGCACCGTCCAGCCAATGGGCCTGGGGGCTGGCGGCACTGGTGACGTACAGGGTTTGCAAGTCCTTCCCGCCAAACACACAGCTGGTGGGCCGACTGACCGGCAGTTCGATCACCCGATCCACCTCGCCATCCGGGGTCAGGCGCAGCAGGCAACTGCCGTCCCAACGGGCGTTCCACAGGCAACCTTCGGCATCCAGTGCCGAGCCATCCGGCCCTCCACGGGGATGCGGCCCCAGCCAGGCTTGCGCCGGCCCGAGGCCGCCATCAGCCGCGACGGCATGGCGATTGAGGGAGCCGTCCAGGCTGTCGGCAAAATGCAGGGTGGTGCCCTGATCGCTCCAGATCAGGGTATTGGGAATCCCCAGCCCCTGGAGCAGCGGCGTCACCTGAGCATTGGCGTCGACCCGGAACAGGCCGCCGCTGCGCTGCACCACGGGCAGGTCCTCGCCGTCGGGCCCGATGTTGTTCTGCATGGTGCCGAGCCAGAGTCGCCCCTGCTCATCGCAACGCGCTTCGTTGGCCCGGTTGCCGGGGTGGGGGTCGGCGACGCACAACAATTGCAGCCCGGGCACATCGGCCGGGGAATCCAGGTCGAGCCGATAGACACCGCTGCTCAGGGTCACCAGGGCATCGCCACGCCCTGTAGGAATGAAGGCCGACACATGTTCCGGCAGGTGCCAGACCCGCAAATCGCCATCCTTGAGGCGCAGCGCCTGCTTGGCGGCAATGTCCACCCAGTACAGGGCCTGTTCGGCACCGTCCCAGAATGGCCCTTCGCCCAGCAAGGCCCGATGCGGAGTAACCGCCTTCCAGTCCATACAACCTCCCGCGCTTATCGTGGTGGGTCAGGTGATATCAGCGTCCGGCAGCGCTGGCGGCCTTGCCGGCCATCAGCTCCGGGTAGTAGCGCTTGATCGCCAAGGCCGCATTGTCGATCAGGGTCATGCAGGCCCAGACGCTGCGCCCGGTATCCCGAGCGGCAATGGCGTCGGCCAGGTCCTTATGAATGGGCAAGGTGCGCCGCAGTTCGTCGGGGTCGGCGGCCGAGACTTCAAAGCACACCGCGAGCAGTGCCCCCAGGGCCGGCAACATTTGCTCGATGAACTGGTTATGGCTGGCGGCCAGGATGCACTCGTGGAAATACTGATCGGCGAGGTTGTAATCCAGCCCACTGTCGACCGCGCGCTCAAGGGCGTTGTAGGCCAGGGTTATGGCCTCGATCTGTGGCACCGACGCCCGCTCGCAAGCCCAGCGCACGGCCATGGGTTCGATGGTGCGACGCAGATCCAGCAAGTCGTCGACGAAGTTTTCCGGCAAGCCGTTGCGCGACAGCCAGCCCACCACCTGCGGATCGAACAGGTTCCAGCGCCGCACCGGCAACACCCGGGTGCCGACCTTGGGCCCGACTTCCAGCAAGCCTTTGGCAACCAGGGTCTTGATCGCTTCGCGGATCACCGTGCGACTGACCCCGAGCTGCTCGCCCAGGTCCGCCTCGACCTTGATCGTCTGCCCGGGCTGAACATGCCCGGCGGCAATCCAGGAGCCCAGCCAATCGACCGTCGACGCGTGAAAACTGTTGGACATGGACACCCTCGTGACGAAGAAGAACGGAGCCGTGCAGCATCGGCTCACGCTATTGATCATATGATTGGCTGTCAAAGGTTTTTCGACGGGCAGGCGTCAACCTCAGGCAGCGTTCTGCCGAGGCATCAACTGAAGGTAGGGCCTGGAGTCAGGGCTCGAGGCCGATAGGAAAGAACACACCGCCGCTCCAGACCCCGAGCCAGCGCTGACCGTCGAGCTCACGGGTCACCGCCAGTTCCACCAGCTGGTAGAAGACGTTGCGATGGATCAGGGCTTCGAGGTTGCTGCGGATATGGACGTACGGCGCCGGTTCCTGGGTCTCGGGGTCAATGACCACGCGCAATGGATGCTCGGCACCGGCTTCGGCCTGCTCCTCGACGTTGGTGGTAAAGCGCAGCAGCTGGTGCTCGCCCTGGCCCTGCACCTCCAGGGTTACCGCGACAAAGGGCGCGTCGTCGACCTTGATCCCGACCTTCTCCACCGGGGTGATCAGGAAATAATCATCCCCCTCGCGCAGCATGATAGTGGAGAACAGCTTGACCATCGGTTTGCGCCCGATCGGGGTACCCAGGTAGTACCAGGTGCCGTCGCGGGCGATCCGCATGTCGATATCGCCACAGAAATCGGGGTTCCACAGGTGGACCGGCGGCAAGCCTTTTTCAGACTTGGGAATTTGCGCCAACAGGTCGTTGGCTTTGCCTGGACCACTCATCGATGTACTCCTTGTGCGTTGCTCAGTCGCTCAACCCCAGCAAGCCACGGGCGTATTGCTGAAGCGGCGGACCGAGCAGGTCTTGCGGTTTGTTGTCGTGGAACGTCAGTAAACCGCCACGACTGCGAATCCGTGCAGTATCGATCAAATACTGGGTGCTGGTCTCGATCAGCATGATCTGGATGACGCCGGTGTCGACACCCAGGCGGTCCACAGCTTCTTGATCGAACCACTCATCGGAGTTGCCGATACGGTCATCGGCCTTGGCAAAGCGAGCATAGAGCAGGTAGTGCGCACCGACTTCCCGGGCTTCTGCCATGGCCTGGTTGAGGCCTTCGGGCGCTCGTGCGCGGCGCACCATCGGGAAGTATTCGATAAAGCCGTTAAAGGCTTCTTCGGCGACGACGTTAGGTCGCGGATAGGCGCTGCCAGGCGGCACGAAAGCGCCCTGGGCGATAAATATGAACGAGTCCGGCTGAATGCGGAACGAGCTCGTGCGGCGCGTATCGCTGTGATCGAGCATGCCCGAGTCGCTCAAGTGATAACGCACGCCCTCGCCCATATCGCTGACATTCATGCAGCCGCCAAGCGCCAAAAAGGCCAGCAGCAAAACCAGGCTACGCATCCTACCCTCCAGAAGCCGGTGACGGAAAACCGGCGAATGGGCACGAGATGCAGCTTCCGCGCCAGCTTGCCCGACGGCCAGCAATGACCACTGCCAGCGGTCAGCCGCCGATGATTTTCATCACCGTCGCGCCTCCGGAGAATGCAACCTCCTGCTTATCGCCCAGGGCTTTCATCAACAGCCCCTGCAGCGCCGGCAATGCCTGGTGCCGAGGCTTGTCCAGCAAGTCGCCGACGTAATGCCGATTGCTCGACGACAGGCAGCCGTGCAGCCACCCCGTGGAGGACAACCTCAGGCGCGAGCAGGTCCGGCAAAACGGCACGCTTTCGTTGGCGATCACGCCAAAGTGCCCCCTTCCCGGAATTCCATAGCGCACCGCCGTCGCATCCACGGGCGCATCGGCTTGCTGATATTCATAACGCTCGCCGATCAGGCTCAGCAGTTGCTGCAGGCTGACAAACTGCTGCAGGAAGGCATTCGAATCACTGGCCAGGTGGCCCATGCGCATCAATTCGATAAACCGCAGCTCGTAGCCCCGTTCCAGGCAGTAATCGAGCAGCGGCATGACCTGGTCCAGGTTCTGTCCGCGCAGCGGCACCATATTGACCTTGATCTTCAAACCCGCCGCGCTGGCCTGATCCATGCCGTCCAGCACGGTGGCCAGGTCACCACCGCGGGCAATGCCACGGAAGGCCTCAGCGTCCAGGGTGTCCAGGGAAACGTTGATCCGGCGGATACCGGCGTCTACCAGCAGCGGCAGTTTGCGCGCCAGCAACTGGCCATTGGTGGTCAGGCTGATATCGTCCAGGCCCATTTGTCCGACGGCGCCCATAAAGGCTTCCAGCTTCGGACTGACCAGGGGTTCACCACCTGTGATGCGCAGGCGCTCGATGCCTGCGGCTTCGATCAGGTAGGCCACGCCCCGCGCCATTGCCTCGGCCGACAGTTCATCCTGCGCAGCCACCAACCGCTTGCCATTGGGCACGCAGTAGGTACAGGCGTAGTTGCAGGCTGAGGTCAGGCTGATCCGCAGATTGCGAAAACGCCTGCCTTGACGATCAACGATCATGGAGAACTCCGGCGGAGGAAGTAGAGAACCGGCAAAACCTGACTTATAAATCAGGTTTTGGCAAGTCCCATGCCTGAGTATATTCCTGGGGCACTGCGCCATATAGGAGAATCACGGCGCAATCAGGCTGCTGAATGAATCAGCTGCTCGGGGTGTCGGTATCGCGCTTGCGCTTGTTGCCCATACGCACGCCGATATCCATCAGAAACTGGAAGAAGCCTTCCTGATCTTCCAGCACATTGCTCCAGAACGGCGAGTGATACAGCGCGACCGCGCCGTGCACCAGCGCCCAGGCGGCGCAGTAATGGAAGTAAGGCGGCACATCTTCAAGCTTGCCTTCGCTGATGCGCCCCTTGATCAACAAGGTCAGGCGTTCGAAGTTGGAGGCACGGATCTTGTGCAACTCCTCGACCATCTCCGGCACCTGGTTGCCCTTGACCACTTTCTCTTCCAGGCGATCGAACAGCCGATAACGCTGCGGATCGCGCATGCGGAACTCAAAGTAGGCACGGGACAGGGCTTCCTTGTCCTTGTCGACATCGGCCGAGTGCAGCAACTCATTCAAATCGCGCTCGTAGTCGAGCATCAGGCGCAGATAAATCTCGGCCTTGGATTTGAAGTGTTTGTAGATGGTGCCTTTGCCGATACCCACGGCATCAGCAATCATCTCGACGGTGACGCTGTCTTCACCTTGGTCGAGGAA
The DNA here is from genome assembly GCF_000416215.1 of Pseudomonas sp. CF161. NCBI lineage: Bacteria > Pseudomonadati > Pseudomonadota > Gammaproteobacteria > Pseudomonadales > Pseudomonadaceae > Pseudomonas > Pseudomonas sp. CF161. The sequence goes on along the minus strand of NZ_ATLP01000125.1, from coordinate 55,594 downwards.
CAGCTTGAGCGCGGTATCGAGAATTTCTTGCTCACGGCGACGAAACTCACGGACCTTACGAGGTTCTTTCTGCATAAGAAAAGGTCTGTCGGGGTCAAAATCGAAGCCGCGTATTATGCCTAACTTGCGCAAAAATGCACGGATCATCCGAAGATGACGATGTATCTGGATGATTTTGCATCGACTGCGAGTGCCAGCCATTTGCCCCGGGGGCTCCGGCCCTGCTCCTGCTTATCCAGCCGATGCGGCCTGGGCGCAGCGGAAAAAATACAGAACCCTACAGCCACTCCGCGGCGCCATCGAGACTTTACAGTACTTGCGCAGCAATTGTATGAACGCTTATCCGACCTACCACACCCAATATCGACGCCTGATGCCTAACGGGTCAGAAACACAGCGTAGGCCAGCCCTGCGTCATCTTGATAGTGTTTTCACCAACGGGCTGGTATCCGCCAGGGAGCCCTTCCAGGCCCTGAACTGCAACAGGGTGTGTGCTGAAAGTGCCTTGAGAAACCCGGGCGTTGGCTGCTGTTGACGACCGATAGGCGCTGATCCGCGAACGCGCCCGATGCCGCCGGGCCGACCGGGACGATGAGAACCCAACCGAAGCGGGCGTATTCCAAAATTGTTTAAAAAACGAGCAGCCCTAACTGGACTGAACGCGATAGTGATCAATACTTGAACTGTCGGCGTGACATCTCCCCCAAGTGAAGCGCCGATGAAGGTACCGAAGGACCGCGTGCCTTTGTTTTACTCCTAATGGTCTTAACCCGGATTCACCCCCCAGAACCCGGGTTTTTTTTGCCTGGGATTCAGCCAACCCCCTCCCCTTGGACCGACGCCGCGCTGTTACAGCGAAGTCCTCAGTCAGCCCGCCCGACATGGGCCAACGGAAACAGGCGCTGGAAATTCTCGGTGGTCTGTGCGGCAAAGGCATCGTAGGACTCACCGCGCAACATCGCCAGGAACTCCGCAACTTCGCGTACGTACTGCGGCAGGTTGGGCTTGCCGCGATAAGGGATAGGCGCCAGGTACGGCGAGTCGGTTTCCACCAGCAGGCGATCGGCCGGCACCTGACGCGCCACATCGCGCAGCGCATCGGCGTTGCGGAAGGTGACGATGCCGGAAAGAGAAATATAGAAACCCAGGTCCAGGGCCGCCTTGGCCATGTCCCAGTCTTCAGTGAAGCAATGCAGCACGCCGGCCTGGGGCAAGGCCGCCTCACGCAGCAGCGCCAGGGTGTCGGCCCGCGCCCCACGGGTGTGCACGATCACCGGCTTGCCGGTCTGCTGGGCCGCTTGCAGATGCAGCCGAAAGGACGCCTGCTGCAACTCGGCGGCTTCCGGCTCGTAGTGGTAGTCCAGCCCTGTCTCGCCGATGGCCACCACCCGCGGATGATCCAGCTCGCGCAGCAGCCAGTCGAGCGCCGGCGCGGCCCCCGGTTGCACGTCCAGCGGGTGCACGCCAACCGAGCAATCGACATCGGCGTAGCGCTCGGCCAGGGCCTTGACGTCGGCAGCGTTTTCGACGCTGACCCCGATACACAGGAAATGCCCGACGCCACGCTGGCGCGCCGCGTCCAGCGCAGCATCCAGGGAGCCGTCATGGGCGGCAAGATCAAGGCGGTCGAGGTGGCAATGGGAATCTACGAGCATAAGAGGCCGCAACTACATCCAGTCAATGAAAGGGCCGCAGCCCGGGGCGGCGGCCAATGGTTCGGTGTGCCTGAGGGCGCCGAGCTTAGCGCTGGCCGGGCAAGGCCGCCCACTGCACCAGCAGGGCTTCGAGCAGCAGCACACGGTTGAGGTTAGCCTTGCTCAGCACTTTCTGGCGGTGAGCGAGGATCCAGTCCTGAATATCCAGGACCTTGCCCTGGGTCGACTTCTGCGCCAGGTACTGCACCACCTTGCGCATATCGGCCAAGCCCAGGCCCTGCTCATCTTCGGTCAATTGATAACGCAGGATCAGGCTCGACCAGTCGCAGAACCAATCGAACAGCAACAGCAGCGGAATCGCATTCCAGCTTTCAGCAAGTTGGGTCGGGGATTGCTGCTGCTTGAGCAGCTTCTTGACCCCCTCCACCACCTGCGCCCGCTGCTCGCGAGCGCCCTGGGTGTGCAAGCTCACCGCCGCCAGCGGTGAGCCGGCAGCCAGGGTCAGCAGTTCCACCCGCTCTTCTTCGCCACACTCCGGCAACGCCCGGGCCAGCCATTGCAGACTCAAGGCCTCGCTGGGCAATGGGCAGGCTTGCTGCACGCAGCGGCTCTTGATGGTCGGCAACAAGCGGCTCGGCTGGTGGCTGACCAACAGCAATACCGTCTCGCCGGAAGGCTCTTCGAGGCTTTTGAGCAGGGCGTTGGCCGCGTTGATGTTCATCGACTCGACCGGCTCGATCAGCACCACCTTGCGCCCGCCCAGTTGCGCGGTCTGCACCACGAAACTGACCAGATCACGCACCTGGTCGACCTTGATCGCCTTGTCGGCTTCTTCCGGCTCCAGCACGTAGTTATCCGGGTGGCTGCCGGCGTGCAGCAACATGCATGACTTGCAGGTCCCGCACGCATCCAGCCCATCCGGGCGCTGGCACAGCAAGCGCGCCATCAGGCGCTCGGCCAGGGCCCGCTTGCCGATACCGACCGGGCCATGCAGCAGATAGGCATGGGCGTGCTGGGTACGGCCCGCCAGCTGCTGCCAGAGGGCGTCCTGCCAGGGATAGGCCTCAGCCACGGTAAAGCTCCAGTAATTGCGGCAGCAATGCATCCAGCGACTGCTGGACCTGCGCCAGGGGCTGCGCCGCGTCAACCAGGCGATAACGCACTGGGTCCGCCTCGGCACGGGCCAGGTAAGCGCTGCGAACTGCATCGAAGAATGCCCGGCCTTCCTGCTCGAAGCGATCCAGCCGACCACGGGCGCTGGCGCGCGCCAGGCCGACTTCTACCGGCAGATCAAACACCAGGGTCAGGTCGGGACGCAGGTCGCCCTGGACGAAACGCTCCAGGGTGGCAATACGCTCCACGGAAAGGCCACGGCCGCCGCCCTGATAGGCATAGGTCGAATCGGTAAAGCGGTCACAGAGCACCACGGCGCCACGGGCCAGCGCCGGGCGAATCACCCCGGCCAGGTGCTGGGCGCGGGCGGCGAACACCAGCAACAGCTCGGTGTCGGCATCCATGACTTCGTCACCAGGGGTCAGCAACACTTCGCGGATGCGCTCGGCCAACGGTGTGCCGCCGGGTTCGCGGGTCAGCAGCACCTCGATACCCGCGGCGCGCAAACGCTCGGCGAGGTATTCGCGGTTGGTGCTCTTGCCGGCGCCTTCCGGGCCTTCCAGGGTAATAAACAAGCCAGTCACGGGCGGTCCTTAATCAAAGTCATTGCGGGCTTTTCGGCTCAGGCTCGACGGGAGCCTCGGCCGGCGCTTGCTGCGGTACAGGCGCGGGCGGCGCGGCATCCGGGTCGGCTGCCGGTGCCGGGCTCGGTGCCTCCTGAACCGCTGGGGCAGGCGCAGGCGTCGGCGCCGGGCTGGAGCGGTAGTCGGCGCGGCGTTTTAACTGGAACTCGCGAACCGCGCTGTTGTGCGCGTCCAGGTCATCGGAAAACACATGACTGCCATCGCCACGGGCAACAAAGTACAAGCTCTTGCCCGGCACCGGGTTGAGCGCGGCGTGAATCGCCTCGCGACCGACCATGGCAATCGGCGTCGGCGGCAAGCCGGCGTTCACATACGTGTTGTACGGGGTCGACTCCTTGAGGTGAGCCCGGGTCAGCTTGCCGGTGTAGCGCTCACCCAGGCCGTAGATCACGGTCGGGTCGGTCTGCAGCAGCATGCCGATCTGCATGCGCCGCACGAACACCCCGGCAATCTGCCCGCGCTCCTGAGGCACGCCGGTTTCCTTCTCCACCAGCGAGGCCATGATCAGCGCCTGATAGGGGTCGGTATAGGGCACATCGGCGGCGCGCTTGCTCCACTCCTTGGCCAGCACGTCATCGAGCCGGTCGTAGGCTTTTTCCAGCAGCTCGGCGTCGCTCATGCCACGCACAAAGCGGTAGGTATCGGGGAAGAACCGGCCTTCGGGGAAGACCCCGGGGTGGCCGAGCTTTTCCATGACCTGGGTGTCGCTGAGGCCGGTCAGGGTCTGTTCGAGTTTTTCATGCTTGGCCAGGGCCGCGCGTACCTGGCGGAAGTTCCAGCCTTCCACCAGGGTCAGGCTGTATTGCACCACTTCGCCACGCTGCCAGACACCGATCAGGCTTTGTGCAGTCATGCCGGGGGTCATGCGGTATTCGCCGCTGTGCAGTGGCTGGCCGTTGAGGTTGAAGCGCCAGTACAGGCGCAGCCAGAACGCGTCCTGCAGCACGCCGTCGGCCTCCAGGCGATTGAAGGTCCCGGTCGGGGTCGAACCTGCGGGCACATCAAGCAACTGCTCTTGTGGCAGGTTGAGCGGTTGCTCCAGGGCCGAGTGCAGTTTCCAGGCGCAGGCGCCCGCCAGCAGTCCTGCCAGAACCAGTCCGGTTTCCAGCAGAAGCAGTAATTTACGTCTCACGAATCAAACATCCAGTAGCGCACGGGAAATGCCCTGCAGTTTACGGGTGAGCGGCCCAACCGACCAGCTCAGGTCAGCACAGGCCCGTACCGGCCAGATGCCATAAACGCTATTGCAGACAAAGACTTCGTCGGCCTGTCGCAACTGATCGAGGCCGATATCGGCGATTTCCACGGGGATGCCCAAGGACTTGGCTTGAAACACTATTTCAGCGCGCATCACCCCGGCCACGCCGCAGCGACTCAAATCCGGGGTCAGCAAGCGCCCTTCAGCTACCAGGAACAGGTTGCTGAACACGCCTTCGATCAAGCGGCCGCCCGCGTCGCACATCAGCCCTTCGGCATGCTCGGCATCGCGCCACTCGGAGCGAGCCAGGACCTGCTCAAGGCGATTGAGGTGCTTGAGGCCGGCCAGCAAGGGCTGCTCGGACAGACGGGTGGCACAGGGGAACAGGCGAATGCCCTGTTCGGCATGGGCGGTCGGATAAGTGGCAGGCGGGCTGCCCTGGAGAATACGGCGCGCCTGGGCGGCAGGGTCGGCGGCGTAACCGCGCTGGCTGTCACCACGGGTGAGGATCAGCTTGAGCACGCCCTCCCCCAACGCGGCCGCATAGGCCAGCAGCTCACTGCGGATCAGCGAGTGGTCCGCAGTGATCGCCAGCCGTAGACAGCCCTCGGCCAGACGGGCCAGGTGCCGCTCCAGCAACAGCGGCTGCCCGGCCTTGACCGCAATGGTCTCGAACAGGCCGTCGCCATACGCCAGGCCCCGGTCTTTTAGCGACAACGTGTCCGCCGGCTGACCGTCGACCCAGCTGTGCATCACTCGGCGAACCGGCGGAACACCAGGGAGCCGTTGGTCCCGCCAAACCCGAAGGAGTTCGACAGCACTACATCGATGTCCATGCTGCGCGCGGTGTGCGGCACGAAATCGAGATCGCAGCCTTCATCGGGCTCATCCAGGTTGATGGTCGGCGGCGCCACCTGGCTGTTGATCGCCAGCACGCTGAAGATCGCCTCGATCGCGCCCGCAGCACCCAACAGGTGACCGGTCATCGACTTGGTCGAGCTCACGGCCAGTTTGTAGGCGTGATCACCGAACACCGTCTTGATCGCCTCGGCTTCCGCCAGGTCGCCGGCCGAAGTCGAGGTACCGTGGGCGTTGACGTATTGCACTTGCTCAACGTTCAGCTTGGCATCGCACAGGGCGTTGGCGATGCAACGCGCAGCGCCGGCGCCATCGGCGGGTGGCGAAGTCATGTGATACGCATCACCGCTCATGCCGAAGCCGATCAGTTCGGCGTAGATGGTGGCGCCACGCGCCTTGGCGTGCTCCAACTCTTCCAGCACCAGGGCCCCGGCACCGTCGGACAGGACGAAACCGTCGCGGCCCTTGTCCCACGGACGGCTGGCACGGGTCGGCTCGTCATTGCGGGTCGACAGCGCACGGGATGCGCCAAAGCCACCCATGCCCAGGCCGCAGGCAGCCATTTCGGCGCCACCGGCGATCATCACGTCAGCCTCGCCGTAGGCGATATTGCGCGCGGCCATACCGATGCAATGGGTGCCGGTGGTGCACGCCGTGGAGATGGCGTAGTTAGGTCCCTGGGCACCCAGATGGATGGACAGGAAACCGGAAATCATATTGATGATCGAGCCTGGCACAAAGAACGGAGAAATCCGTCGTGGGCCGGAATCATGCAGTGTGCGGCTGGTTTCTTCGATATTGGTCAAACCGCCAATACCCGAGCCCATGGCTACACCGATGCGCTCGCGGTTGGCGTCAGTGACTTCCAGGCCGGAGTTGCGCACCGCCTGAAACCCTGCGGCCAGACCGTATTGAATGAACAGGTCGAGCTTGCGCGCTTCCTTGACCGACAGGTATTCCTCGACATTGAAGCCCTTTACCGAGCCGCCAAAACGGGTGGAATAGGCAGAAAGGTCGGTGTGTTCGATCAGACCAATGCCACTGCGGCCAGCCAGAATGCCCTGCCAGCTGCTCGGCACATCTGTACCCAGTGGCGACAACATACCCATACCGGTGACTACGACGCGTCTACGCGACACAGCACTCTCCTTTTTCTAATGACGACTTTGCATCAGGCCTAAAGAAAAAACCGCACGCCATGAGGCAGTGCGGTTTTTCCATGACAGCAAGCAACGACTACAAACTATTAAGCCTGGTGGCTAGTAACGTAGTCGATAGCAGCTTGAACAGTAGTGATCTTTTCAGCTTCTTCGTCAGGGATTTCGGTCTCGAATTCCTCTTCCAGAGCCATCACCAGCTCAACGGTGTCAAGGGAGTCGGCACCCAGGTCTTCAACGAAGGAAGCGGTGTTAACAACTTCTTCTTCTTTAACGCCCAGTTGCTCAGCAACGATTTTCTTGACGCGCTCTTCGATGGTGCTCATACCTTGTTTTCACTCCTAATGGACAAATTCAGGCAGCTGGCCAGTGGGTAAGTGTATAGAAAGGCTTTTCAGCTTTTCAACTGAAAGCTTCACTCCTCAAACCCTTTGGCCATCTGCCTATAAATAGATTGCAGCTTTATAACGGATTTTAGACAGCTCGTATGACATTTTTTTGAAGCGATCCGTCACATTTAACTCACATATACATCCCGCCGTTGACCGGGATTGTAGCCCCAGTAACGTATGCCGCACCGTCAGAAGCCAGAAAAGCGACCACTTGCGCGATCTCTTGTGCCTGCCCCAGACGGCCCAGCGGAATTTGCGTCAGCAAGGCATCACGCTGCGCTTCAGGCAATTCGCGAGTCATATCGGTATCGATGAAACCCGGTGCTACCGAGTTGACCGTAATCGACCGCGAACCCACTTCACGCGCCAGCGCACGGCTGAAACCTTCCAGACCCGCCTTGGCGGCTGCGTAGTTTACTTGGCCTGCGTTGCCCATGGCACCCACTACCGAGCCAATACTGATAATTCGACCCCAACGAGCCTTGGTCATGCCGCGCAAAACGCCTTTGGACAGACGAAACAGACTGTTCAGGTTGGTATCGACCACGTCGTACCACTCGTCATCTTTCATGCGCATCATCAGGTTGTCACGGGTGATACCGGCGTTATTGACCAGGATCGCCGGCGCGCCGAACTGCACCTGAATGCTCGCCAGGACCGCCGCAACCGATTCGTCGCTGGTGACATTGAGCTCAAGGCCAGTGCCTTGAATGCCGTGTTCCTTGAGGGTCGCAGCAATGCGCTCGGCACCCGAGGCGGAAGTCGCGGTACCCACGACAATCGCGCCCAGACGACCCAGCTCAAGCGCGATGGCCTGGCCAATACCGCGGCTCGCGCCAGTCACCAGTGCAACTTTACCTTGCAGACTCATGCAGGCTTCTCCTAATTCAGGCCTGTGCTGCGCGAGCGGCAGCAAAGGCATCGGGGGTATTCAGGTTGGAGGTCGATACGCCTTCGGCGCAGCGCTTGTTCAAGCCGGCCAGGACCTTGCCCGGACCGCATTCGACCAGCTGGGTCGCACCTTTGGCGGCCAGGGCCTGGACCGACTCGACCCAACGCACCGGCTTGTACAGTTGCTCCAGCAGGTCACGCTTGAGGGTCTCGAGGTCTGCCGGCACTGCCGCGCTGACGTTTTGTACTACCGGGATCTGCGGCGCCTGCCAGTCGATCGCGGCGATCGACTCGGCGAAACGCTCGGCAGCCGGGCGCATCAGCTCGCAGTGCGACGGCACGCTGACTGGCAGCGGCATGGCACGCTTGGCGCCGCGCGCCTTGCAGCCCTCGATGGCGCGCTCTACAGCCGCCTTGGCGCCGGCGATCACCACCTGGCCAGGGGAGTTGAAGTTGACTGCACTGACCACTTCGCCTTGAGCCGCCTCGGCACAGGCTGCCAGCACGTCGGCATCTTCCAAGCCGAGAATCGCAGCCATGCCGCCCTGCCCCGCAGGAACGGCTTCCTGCATCAGTTGGCCACGACGTTCTACCAATTTCACCGCATCGCCAAGACTCAGGCTGCCAGCGGCCACCAGCGCGCTGTATTCACCCAGGCTATGGCCCGCGACGAACGCAGGGCGAGCACCGCCTTCTGTCAGCCACAGACGCCACAAGGCGACGGACGCAGTCAGAATGGCCGGCTGGGTTTTATCGGTTTGATTGAGCAGCTCTTCCGGACCTTGCTGGGTCAGTGCCCACAGGTCGTAGCCCAGAGCATCGGAGGCTTCTTTGAAGGTGTCGAGGATCAACGGGTATTGCGCGCCCAACTCGGCCAACATGCCGAGGGACTGCGAGCCCTGTCCTGGAAAGACGAATGCGAGGGAAGCAGACATGTAACAAGCCCCTAATGATCTTGTCGTCGGAGAATTGACGCCCTGCCGAAGCGGACGCAAGAAACTGACAGTTGGATGGCCAATTGAACTGAGCGGTCACATTTAAGCACTCCCGAGGGGAAACGCCTAAAGCAACAGATCCTCAAGCCGCCCGTGCAGGCGCTCGGGAAGGTTCTCCTGAATCTCGATCAGCGCCCGCTGAATGGCGCTCTGAAAGCCCTGAACCCCTGCCGAACCATGACTTTTCACCACGATCCCCTGCAAACCCAGAAAACTCGCACCATTGTGCCGCGCTGGCGCCAGATCAGCCTGCAGGCGCCGCATCAATGGCAACGCCAGCGCCCCCACCAGGCGCGAAGCGACATTGCGCTTGAACAGCGCCTCGATCCGCGCGGCAATCATGGTCGCCAGGCCCTCGCTGGACTTGAGCAGGATATTGCCGACAAAGCCGTCACACACCACCACATCCGCTTCGCCGCGATACAGCCCATCGCCCTCGACAAAGCCGATGTAATTCAAGCCACGGGCATTTTGCAGCAAGGTCGCCGCGAGCTTTACCTGCTGGTTGCCCTTGATGTCTTCGGTGCCGATATTGAGCAGCGCAACCCGCGGACGCGCGATACCCAGCGTCTCGGCCGCGACCGACCCCATCACCGCAAACTGGAACAGGTGCTCGGCGCTGCAATCGACGTTGGCCCCCAGGTCCAGCAACTGGCAGTAGCCACGCTGGGTTGGAATAGCAGCCACCATCGCCGGACGATCAATCCCCGGCAGGGTTTTGAGCACATAGCGCGACAACGCCATCAGCGCACCGGTATTCCCCGCACTGACACAGGCCTGGACCTTGCCTTCACGCAACAGCTCAAGGGCCACCCGCATAGAAGAATCGGGTTTGCCGCGCAGGGCCTGGGAGGGCTTTTCGTCCATGCCGATCACTTCGGCGGCTGGCACAATCGTCAGGCGCGCGCGATCCACAGCCGAATGGCCGGAAATCAGATCTTCTAAAAGGGAGGGTTGACCAACAAGGGTCAGGTGCAGCGAGGGCGTAGCAGACAGGCAAGCAAGACTGGCCTGAACAATGCTGCGGGGACCGAAGTCCCCGCCCATTGCGTCAATCGCGATGACTTGAGCAGACAAGTGATTACTCGTCAGCGCCCTTGTCGATCACTTTACGGCCACGGTATACGCCTTCTGGCGATACGTGGTGACGCAGGTGAATTTCACCGGTGGTTTTTTCTACAGACAGAGTGCTCGCCGTCAGGGCGTCGTGCGAACGACGCATGTCACGGGCAGAGCGGGATTTTTTGTTCTGCTGAACAGCCATAATTGATTAACTCCTAAACGTTTGGGTCACGCTTTAACTGCGCCAATACACTGAACGGGTTGGACCGCGTTACCTCGTCCTCGCTCGGTTCGGGCTCATCGAGACCCGCCGGCTGCTGGCATTCTTCCGGATGATGAGCAGGCACAATGGGCAAGGCGAGCAGAAGCTCCTCCTCGATCAGTGACTGCAGATCCAAAGGATCTTCGCCCAGTTCCAGCACGTCATAACCTTTCGGCAACGACTGGGTATTCGCACCCTCCTTCACCACAGCATAACTGCATTCGCTATGGATCGGCAGGGTGACCAGCTCAAGACAACGCTGGCAAACCATTTTGACTTCGGTGTCGATAAAGCTGTGGATTACCACAGATTTACGTTCATCTCGTTCAAAAACGAATTTTGCCTGCACCGTACCGACATCGTCGGAAAGCGGGTCGCAGAGTCTCTTCAAATCGGCCAGCAGCAGTTCACCTTGAAGGGTGGTGCCACGGTCAGCCAATTTGCGCGGGTCAACGTGAGGTGGAATCGGGTCATTCAACATAGGCGCAGCATTATAGGGATGCACCCAGCCATGTCAAAGGAAATTCAACCCTGTCGGTCACTTGCAAGCCTCGCTAGAATCCGCAACCCGCCTCAGGAGATGCGCATGCTGCCTTTATTACTCGCTTCAAGCTCGGTCTACCGCCGAGAATTGCTGGCCCGCCTGCGGCTGCCCTTCACCTGCGCCTCCCCGGACATCGACGAAAGCCATCGATCCGAAGAGACCGCCACGGAACTGGTCAAGCGCCTGGCCCGGGAAAAAGCCCAGGCGCTCTCCACCACTCATCCGCAACATCTGATCATTGGCTCGGATCAGGTTGCCGTGCTCGGCGAGCGCATCATCGGCAAACCTCACAGCTTCGAAAAGGCCCGCGACCAGCTTCTAGCCGCCAGCGGCAACAGCGTGACCTTCCTCACCGGCCTGGCCCTGCTCAACAGCCAGACCGGAGCCTGCCAGATCGACTGCATTGCCTTCACCGTACATATGCGCTGCCTCACTGCACAACACATCGAACGCTACCTGCACGCCGAGCAGCCCTACGACTGCGCCGGCAGCTTCAAGGCCGAAGGTTTGGGTGTCAGCCTGTTTCGCAGCACCGAAGGCCCTGACGCCACCAGCCTGATCGGCCTGCCACTGATTCGCCTGGTGGACATGCTGCTTGTCGAAGGCATCGAGATTCCCTGATCCACCCCCACGAAAAAGCCGGCGCGAAGGCCGGCTTTTTCCAGAACGTCGAAAAACTTAACGCAGGGTAGGCCCCTGGAAGCCCATCCACATTGCCAACTGCTCAGCCACACTGGCGCCGAGCTTCTTCGAGAAGCGATCAAACGGCGACTCCTGAATGGTGAAGTCCACCAACTCTTTCTCGCCAATCACATCGCGCGCCACCGAACTGGTATTACCCAGGCCGTCGATCAAGCCCAATTGCAGCGCCTGCTGACCCGACCAGATCAGACCGGAGAACAGCTCGGGGTGATCCTTGTCCTTCAGACGATCGCCACGACCCTGTTTGACGCTGGCAATGAACTGCTGATGAGTGGTATCGAGCACGCCCTGCCAGAACTTGGCCTCATCGGGCTTCTGCGGCTGAAACGGATCAAGGAACGACTTGTGCTCACCCGAGGTGTAGGCGCGTCGCTCCACCCCCAGCTTCTCCATGGTGCCGACAAAGCCATAACCGGCCGCCGTCACACCAATGGAACCCACCAGACTGGCCTTGTCGGCGTAAATCTGATCGGCAGCGCTGGCGATGTAATAGGCACCCGAGGCACCCAGATCGGAAATCACCGCATAAACCTTGGTGTCGGCATGTAAGCCGCGCAAACGGCGAATCTCGTCATAGACATAGCCAGACTGCACCGGACTGCCGCCCGGGCTGTTGATGCGCAAGACAATGCCCTTGACCTTGGGATCCTCGAACGCCGCGCGCAGGCTGCCGACGATATTGTCAGCACTGGCCGCTTCCTTATCCGCGATCACCCCCGTCACGTCGATCACCGCCGTGTAACCCGCACCCCGGGTGGCGCTTTTTTCCATGTCCATCAGCGGCGTAAACAACACCAGCGCGCCGAACAGGTAAATAAACGTCAGAAACTTGAAGAAGATCCCCCAGCGCCGCGAACGCCGCTGCTCCTGCACACTGGCCAACAGGGTCTTTTCCAGCAGCTTCCAGCTCTTGTCATCGCCGCCTTCAGCACTCGCCTTGCTTGGCGCCTTCCATTCATCGGTCATGCCATCTACCCCAGCAAAAACTTAATTGGCGCGCCGGCTAAGCCAGGCGTGCAACTCAGGAAAACTATCAATGGCGATGCGCGGCTCGAATGCGCGCAAGGCCTTCAGCGATTGGGCTCCGTAACTGACGGCAACCGAGTCCATGCCCGCATTGCGCGCCATCAACAGATCGAAAGAGGAGTCACCCACCATCAGCGCCTGCTCGGGACGCACATCGCAATGGGCAAGAATCTGCTCCAACATCAGCGGATGGGGTTTGCTGGCGGTTTCATCGGCAGCACGGGTGATATCAAAATAATCCTCCCAGCCATGAGCCCTCAACACCCGATCCAGCCCCCGCCGCGCTTTGCCAGTAGCCACTGCCAAGCGGTAGCCCTCCGCCCGGAATGCATCAAGAGACTGCACCACCCCAGCGAACAGCGGCGAAGGCTGCGCCTCAAGGGCGATATAGCAATCGGCATAATGCTGGCGAAAGGCAATCAACTGCTCGTCGTCGATGTCCGGGTACAGGGTGCGAATCGCCTCCGGCAGCCCAAGACCGATAATGCCCTTGACCGCGAAGTCATCGCGACGCGCAAAGTTGGAACGATCGGAGGCCACATGCATGGCCTCGACAATCCGACCAACGGAGTCGGCCAGCGTGCCGTCCCAATCAAAAATCAGCAGTTTGTAATCAGGGTGCACTCAGGCGCTCCACGGTCTTGGCCCAGACCTCATCCACTGGCGCCTGCAACTTGAGCTCGCCCCCATCGGGCAACGGCACAGTCAGCATGTAGGCGTGCAGGAACAGGCGCTTGCCGCCCAGATCACGAATTTCCTTGCTGAAATCGTCGTCGCCATACTTGGTGTCCCCGGCAATGCAATGCCCGGCGTGCAAGGTGTGGACGCGGATCTGGTGAGTCCGGCCGGTAATCGGCTTGGCTTCGATCAGGGTGGCAAAATCGCCGAAACGGCGCAGCACCTTGAATACGGTGACCGCTTCCTTGCCTTCGTCCTCGTCGACTTCGACCATACGCTCGCCGGAACGCAGATTGCTCTTGCCCAACGGCGCCCGAACCTGCTTGATCGAGGCCGCCCAGTTGCCGCGTACCAGCGCCATGTAGCGCTTGTCCACGCCATCGCCGCGCAGGGCCGCGTGCAAGTGCCGCAGCATGCTGCGCTTCTTGGCGATCATCAGCAGGCCGGAGGTGTCGCGATCGAGACGGTGAACCAGCTCCAGCTCCTTGGCATCAGGACGCAACTGGCGAAAGGCTTCGATCACGCCGTAAGTGAGACCGCTGCCACCGTGAACCGCAATGCCAGTGGGCTTGTTAATCACGATCAGTGCCTTGTCCTCGAACACAATCGAGGCTTCGAGGCGCTGCAGCAGGCCTTGTGCCAGCGGCACCGGCTCGTCGCGCTCAGGCACGCGAACCGGAGGCACGCGCACAATATCGCCCGCCTGCAGCTTGTATTCGGGCTTGATCCGCCCCTTGTTCACCCGCACTTCGCCTTTACGCAAAATGCGATAAATCAAGGTTTTGGGCACGCCTTTGAGCCGGGCGAGAAGGAAGTTGTCAATTCGTTGGCCGGCATATTCCGGCGAGACTTCAAGCAGTTGCACGCTTGGAGTCGAGGGGGCAGTAGTCGTCATGCCGCAAATGATAACAATTTTTTATGGATTTGAAGCACTTAATGATTGCTGCTATAGTCGCGAACGCCGCCAAAAGCGGCCTGGACAGCGGACTAACGGTCAAAAACCGGCCCTGACCAACGCAATTCACCAGGACGCGAGGCCGTCCTACGGGGCTTTTGCTACGTAACGGTGGAGTTTGCAGGTGTAACGAGCGCAGGTGACATGAGGCCTGAATCAAGCCGCAAAGCAGAGTTTCCACTCGCCTTGCGAGCCAATATTCATGGCCAGTTCACAAAGTGCAGTCAGCTGCGAATGACCCCGAGCGAAGGCTTCGGAAACAACGCCTAAATTAGCCATGATGCGTGACCTCCCCTTTCGGAGCTCACGGTAAATGCCAACCCGCTGCGGATTCTGCGCGCGGCAGCACCCGAACTATCAGGGATACGTGTAGGGTGGAGATGCACAACCGTCGGACTGTGTAGCATTAGGCTTTATCAAGACGCTTCATCTCGTCCACAGTTACCGGTTGATTCCTCCTCCTGACAAACTTTTGCTTAAGCGGTGCCTTATGTCACCACAGCAAGCAGGACGCGTGAGTCGCGACTTCGCCCCCTTTGGTCGAACCTCGCTAGACACTCGAGTGGCCAACCACTCCTGACGCACCTGACACCGACCGTGAGAAGTCGTGTGTGCCGAACGCCGTTTCCGGCAGCCCGGAAACCGACGGTACTACATGAAAAGAATGCTGATTAACGCAACTCAACCCGAAGAGTTGCGTGTTGCACTGGTAGATGGCCAGCGCCTCTACGACCTGGACATCGAATCCGGTGCACGCGAGCAGAAAAAGGCCAACATCTATAAAGGCCGGATTACTCGCATCGAACCAAGCCTCGAGGCTGCCTTTGTCGATTTCGGCTCTGAGCGCCACGGCTTCCTGCCCCTCAAAGAAATCTCCCGCGAATACTTCAAGAAAGCCCCTGAAGGCCGCGTGAACATCAAGGACGTCCTGAGCGAAGGCCAGGAAGTCATCGTTCAGGTCGAGAAAGAAGAACGTGGCAACAAGGGCGCCGCCCTGACCACCTTCATCAGCCTGGCCGGTCGTTACCTGGTTCTGATGCCGAACAACCCGCGTGCCGGCGGCATTTCCCGTCGCATCGAAGGCGAAGAGCGCAACGAACTGCGTGAAGCCCTGAACGGCCTGGTTGCCCCGGCTGACATGGGTCTGATCGTGCGCACTGCAGGCCTTGGCCGCAGCAGCGAAGAAATGCAGTGGGACCTCGATTACCTGCTGCAACTCTGGACCGCGATCAAAGAAGCCTCGCTGGATCGCTCCGCGCCATTCCTGATCTACCAGGAAAGCAACGTGATCATCCGCGCGATCCGCGATTACCTGCGCCAGGACATCGGCGAAGTGCTGATCGACAGCGTTGAAGCCCAGGACGAAGCCCTGACCTTCATCCGCCAGGTGATGCCGCAGTACGCCAGCAAGATCAAGCTGTACGAAGACAGCGTTCCGCTGTTCAACCGTTTCCAGATCGAAAGCCAGATCGAGACCGCTTTCCAGCGCGTCGTTGAACTGCCTTCCGGCGGCTCCATCGTTATCGATCCGACCGAAGCCCTGGTGTCCATCGACATCAACTCGGCGCGCGCCACCAAAGGCAGCGACATCGAAGAAACCGCCCTGCAGACCAACCTTGAAGCTGCCGAAGAAATCGCCCGTCAGTTGCGCCTGCGCGACATCGGCGGCCTGATCGTCATCGACTTCATCGACATGACCCCTGCCAAGAACCAGCGCGCCGTGGAAGAGAAAGTCCGCGAATGCCTGGAAGCCGACCGCGCTCGCGTGCAAGTCGGTCGCATCTCGCGCTTTGGCCTGCTGGAAATGTCCCGTCAGCGCCTGCGTCCATCCCTGGGCGAAAGCAGCGGCATCGTCTGCCCACGCTGCAACGGCACCGGCATCATCCGTGATGTGGAATCGCTGTCGCTGGCGATCCTGCGCCTGATCGAAGAAGAAGCCCTGAAAGACCGCACCGCCGAAGTTCGCGCCCAAGTGCCGATCCCGGTAGCCGCGTTCCTGCTCAACGAAAAACGCAACTCGATCACCAAGATCGAACTGCGCACCCGCGCCCGCATCGTCATCCTGCCGAACGATCACCTCGAAACGCCGCACTTCGAAGTTCAGCGCCTGCGCGATGACAGCCCGGAAGCCAGCATCAACCAGTCCAGCTACGAAATCGCCGCTGCCGCTGCTGAAGTTGAAGAAGTCCAGCCAGCCGCCGCGACCCGCACCCTGGTTCGCCAGGAAGCCGCCGTCAAGACCGCCCCGGCACGTGCCAACGCTCCGGTTCCGGTTGAAGCCGCAGCGCCGGTCGCAGCTCCAGTTGCAGCCGCCGAACCAAGCCTGTTCAAGGGCCTGGTGAAATCCCTGGTCAGCCTGTTCGCCACCAAGGAAGAGCCTGTCGCCCCGGTCGTGGTTGAAAAGCCTGTGACCGAGCGCCCTGCTCGCAACGAAGAGCGCCGCAACGGTCGTCAGCAAAGCCGCAACCGTAACGGTCGCCGCGACGAAGAACGCAAACCGCGTGAAGAACGTGCACCTCGCGAAGAACGCGCCCCACGTGAAGAACGTGCGCCGCGCGAAGAGCGTCAGCCACGTGAAGTACGCGAGGCTCGCGAAGAAGTTCAAGCCACCGCTCGCGAAGAACGCGCACCACGCGCTCCACGTGAAGAGCGTCAACCACGTGCACCGCGCGAAGATCGCAAGCCACGTGGCGAGCGTGAAGAGCGTCCGGTCCGTGAACTGCGCGAACCTCTGGATGCCGCCCCGGCCGTTGCAGCGGCTGCTGCCGCGACCACCGAGGAGCGTCCAGCTCGTGCGCCACGCGAAGAACGCCAGCCACGTGCACCGCGTGAAGAGCGTCAACCGGCTACTGAACAAGCGGCTGCCGTTGCCGATGAAGAGCTGCTGAACAACGAAGAGCAACTGTCGGAAGACGGCCAGGAGAACGCCGAGGACGATCGTCCACGTCGCCGCTCCCGTGGCCAGCGTCGCCGCAGCAACCGTCGTGAACGTCAACGTGATGCCAACGGCAACGTGATCGAAGGTTCGGAAGAGAACAGCGAAGAGCCAAGCTCTGCCGATCTGGCTGCCGGCCTGGCAGTCACTGCCGCTGTTGCCAGCACCGTGATCAGCGCACCTGCCGAAGCCCAGGCCAACGAGCAGGCTGAGCGCGCTACCGCCGCCCTGGAAACTGCAGCGGTTGAAGCGCCAGTGGTTGAAGCCACCACGCCGGTCGAAGCGCCTGTCGCTCCTGCGGTTGAAGTGCGCGAAGTTCGTGAGGTTCGTGAAGAGCAACTTCAGCTTGAAGTCTCGGTCGAGCCTGCTGTGATTGCCGAACCGGCAACCCCAGTCGTGATCGAGCAACCGGTGATCAGCGAAGCCGTCACTGCAGAACCTGAGTTCCAGGCTCCTGCCGAGAAGGCCGCTGCACCTACCGAAGAAGCGCCAAGCGCTTTCGAACGCATTGCCGAGTCGATCGTGGTCGAAGCACCTGTCGAGGCTCCAGCCCCAGTGGTTGAAGCCGTGGTTGAGCAGGCAGCTCCAGTGGCAGCCGAAGTCGTTGAACCAACTCCAGTCGTCGTTGAAGCTCCGGTTGCTGCCGAGGTGACTGAGCCAGTGGTCGAAGCCGCTCCTGTGAGCGCCTTGGGCAGCAATGGCCGCGCGCCGAACGACCCACGTGAAGTGCGTCGCCGCAAGCGTGAAGCCGAGCGTCTGCAGAAAGAAGCCGAACAGGCTGGCGCCGCAGCTCCAGTCGTGGCGCAAGAGCCTGCTCCGGTTGTGGCCCAAGCCGAACCTGCAGCAGTGATCGAGCCGGTTGTTGAACAGCCAGCTTCCATCGACGAGAGCCCTCGGGTGGTCGAAGAAGCGGTAGAGCAGCAACCTAAAGCCCTGGAAGCAGAGCACGAGCCTAAACCCCTCGTCTGATTCCGGTCGCTACTGAAAAGCCCCGCCTGGTCACCCAGGCGGGGCTTTTTTTATGGCTTTTGCCGTGCTGCTGCACTCAAGTGCTAAACAGCAGCGCCTGCGGCACATCCACATCCCACAGCACACCTGGGTCCGTCACCAGCACCGGAACCAGCGTCCCCTGGGCAAACAGCCGCCTGGCCCCACGATCACCGGACAACCCCCGCAACGCAGCACCATAACCTCGGCCAAACCCCACCGGATGCCCATACTCGGCGCCCAGTACGGGGACGCTGATAGTGCCCTCGCCCATCCCCTGCAACACCTGCTCGACCGTCGACGCCAGGATAAATGGCATATCCCCCGGCATCACCAGCCAACCGCCCGCATCGGTACAGGCGCCAACCCCGGCCGCAATGCTATGGCCCATGCCCGGCGAATCCACGCGCAGCACCTGACACCCATAGGCGTGGCCCAGGCGTGCGACTGCGTGCCGATCTGCCGTAGTCACCAACAGCCGCCGGGACAGCCGCGCAGGCAGGTTGACCAGCACCTGTTCAAGCACCGGTCGCACCACCCCATCGCGACCGATACAGGGCGCTAATAGCTTGTCCTGGTCAGCCCCGGCCAACTCTCGGTAGCGGCTGCCCTGCCCCGCTGCCAGCACAATCACCGCAGGCTCCTGGCTCAAACCGGCACCTCGTCCGCGACCAGCGCGGGCTTTTTCTGCAACAAGTCGATGCCATTTTTGATCGCCACGATCTCCGACATCAGGGACAGGGCAATTTCAGCCGGCGTATGACTGCCGATATGCAAGCCAATCGGCCCATGCAACCGCTCGATGGCGTCTGCCGAGAGCCCCAGCTGAGCAAGGTTGTCCCGTCGCTTCTGGCTGTTGATCCGCGAGCCCAGCGCCCCGACGTAGAACGCCGGCGAGTTCAGCGCCGTGAGCAACGCCATGTCGTCCAGGCGCGGGTCGTGGGTCAGCGCGACAATTGCCGTGCGTTCATCGGTCTCGATATTCAGCACCGCGTCATCCGGCATTCCACCGACGAACCGACCCTGCTGCTCTTCCCAGCCGTGGACGAACTCCTTGCGCGGGTCACAGACCAGGACTTCGAAATCCAGCAAGCGCGCAATCTGCGCCACATACCGCGACAACTGGCCGGCCCCGATCAGCAGCAAGCGCCAGCGCGGTCCATAAATTGCCCGCAAGGTCTGGCCATCGCAGCTCAAGACGTCGCTCTTGCTCGCCACCTCAAGCTCGACCGCCCCAGTTTCCAGGTCCAGCACCCGGGCGACGATTTCATGGGCCTCGCAGCGCCGCAGCAGTTCGGCGACCCAGGCCGGATCGCCAACCCGCTCTTCGGCCAGGCGCAAGGTGCCACCACACGGCAGGCCGAAACGCGCGGCTTCGTCGCGACTGACGCCGTAGGTCAGCCACTGCACCGGCGGCCCCTCTGCGGGCAAGCGGCCGTCCTGCAAGCGGGCAATCAGATCATCTTCGATGCAACCGCCGGGCACCGAGCCAATCACCACGCCATCGCCGCGCAAGGCCAGCATGGCGCCAGGGGCGCGCGGCGCACTGCCCCAGGTCTGGACCACGCTGTAGAGCATCACAGCGTGCCCGGCACGGCGCCAATCCAGCACACTGCGCAAGACATTCAGGTCGACGCTGCCCATCAACTGGCGGCCTTTTGCTGCCAGCCCTGCAACTGATAGCGCACCGGCAGGCTGCGAATCCGCTGCCCGGTGGCGGCAAAGATCGCATTGCACAGCGCCGGGGCGATCGGGGTGATGCAACTGCGTGCCGGCGAGCCGTCGATATGAATGGTGCAGGCACCGCACAGCCCCATGCCGCAGCCGAATTTGGTGCCGTTGTAACCCGCCACATCGCGGATCGCCCAGAGCAGCGGCATGTCCTCGGTGACATCCAGTTGATGATCTTGACCATTGAGCTTCAGGGTAATCATGGGCACGCCCGCATAGGTTCGGTTATGGGGCCGAGCAATCTGCCGTGAGATGGCGCGGTTCGCGGCGCAAACAGATCGACTCAGGCTAATGGGCTCTCTTGTGAGGACGGATCTTCACCGGACCTTTTGGGGGGACAAAACAGCTGTATTGTCAGCAGGCCAGGTTAAGCCGCCGTTAATGAAAAAACCTTGCCTGGAGTGACCCATGCAAGGCTTTTGGTTCAAGCATTGAGACTAGCTCAAGCCAGTTACTCAATAGAGGTTGGGCTCCATCTCAAGGTTCACCTTGAAACGCCGGGCCACGTCCTGCTGGATCTTTTGCGCCAGCTGCAACAGCTGCAAACCGGTGGCCTCACCGTAGTTGACCAGCACCAGCGACTGCAGGCGATGCACCCCGGCATCGGCCTCGCGAAAACCCTTCCAGCCCGCTTGCTCGATCAGCCAGCCAGCGGCCAGTTTCACCTGCCCGTCGGCTTGTGGATAACCCACCAGCCCCGGGTATTGAAGCTTGATCTCGGCCGCCAGGGCCGCCGGGATCACCGGGTTCTTGAAGAAGCTGCCGGCATTGCCCAGTACCGCAGGGTCCGGCAGTTTTTCGCTGCGGATACTGCAAATGGCCCGACTGACATCACTGGCGGTCGGCTGATCGATGCCCTGCTCGGTCAGGCGCTGACGCACCGGGCCATACTCCAGGTGCAGATGGGCCACCCGCTGCAGGGTGAAACGCACTCGCAGAATCAGCCAGCGCCCAGCCTGGCGCTTGAACAGGCTGTCGCGGTAGGCAAAGTCGCACTCGTCGACACTGAACTCGCGCAACTCGCCGGTCTGGCGATCGAGGGCGGTCAGGCCGGCGAACACATCCTTGATCTCCACGCCGTAGGCACCGATGTTCTGCATCGGCGCAGCGCCGACAGTGCCGGGGATCAGGCTCAGGTTTTCCAGGCCGGACAAGCCCTGGCCCAAGGTCCACAACACAAACGGATGCCAGGTTTCACCGGCTTCGGCCTCGACCACGACCCGCTGGCCATCGTCGCTCAGCAACCGCAGGCCACGGGTCGCCATGCGCAGCACCAGTGCCGGGATATCGGCGGTCAACAGCAGGTTGCTGCCACCGCCGATCACCAGCAGCGGCAACTGCTGTTCGGCGCAGTAGGCCAGGGCCTCGCGCACGTCGGCATCGTTATGGGCCTCGGCGAACTGCTGCGCCTGCACATCGACGCCAAAGGTGTTGAACGGCTTGAGCGAAACCCGATCCTGCACCTGCAAGGTCATAGGCGCCCCTTCAATTCGATCACCAGCCGGTCACAGGCCTGTTCAATCAGGTCCAGCACCTGCTCGAAACCCTGGTCGCCGTCGTAATACGGGTCCGGCACCTCATCCACCGCGCCCTCGTAGCGGCGCAGGAACAAGTCCAGCTCAGCCTTGGCCCCCGCTGGCTGCAGGGCCTTGAGGTGGCGCAGGTTGCTCTGGTCCATGGCGAAGATCAGGTCATAGCGGGCGAAGTCTTCGCGGCGGGCCTGCTGGCCACGTTGCGCCGACAAATCGTAGCCCCGCGCCAGGGCCGCCCGCTGGCTGCGAGCATCTGGAGGCTTGCCGACGTGCCAGTCGCTGGTGCCGGCCGACGCCACTTCGACCTGCTCGGCCAAGCCCGCCTGACGCAGCTTATGGCGCAGCACGCCCTCAGCGGTTGGCGAGCGACAGATGTTGCCCAGGCAGACAAACAGAACCCGCATCAGGCCTCCAGCAGGCGACGAACGCGCTCAAGGTCTTCGGCAGTATCCACGCCCGGCGGCGGCGCTTGCAGCGCGTCGGCCACATGGATACGCACGCCGTGCCACAGGGCACGCAGCTGTTCTAGGGACTCGGTGTTTTCCAGCCAGCAAGGGCCCCAGCTGACAAAGTCATGCAGGAAGCCGGCGCGGTAGGCATAGATGCCGATATGCCGCCGATACGGTACGCCTTGCGGCAACAGCTCGGGGTTCTTGGCGAAGGCATCACGGGCCCAGGGCAAGGTGGCGCGGCTGAAGGTCAGCGCCAGGCCATTGAGGTCGCTGACCACCTTGACCACGTTCGGGTTGAACAGGGTCTCGACGTCTTCGATCGGCTCGGCCAGGGTCGCCATGCGCGCTTCGGTATGGGCGGCCAGGTTGGCGGCCACCTGGTCGATCACCGCAGGCGGGATCAAGGGCTCGTCGCCCTGCACGTTGACCACAATGGCATCTGCTGCCAGGCCCAGCTGGGCAGCCACTTCCGCCAGGCGGTCGGTGCCGGAGTTGTGGTCTTCACGGGTCAGCACGGCTTCGGCGCCAAAGGCCTGGCAGGCCTGGAGGATGCGCGCATCATCGGTCGCCACCACCACGCGCTCGGCGCTGCTTTTGCAGGCCTGTTCCCAGACATGCTGGATCATCGGCTTGCCGGCGATCAGGAGCAGCGGCTTGCCCGGCAAGCGGGTGGAGGCATAACGCGAGGGGATGACAACGGTAAAGGCGGTGGTCATTTATCCAGGCGCTCGTCGTTGCTGAGGGTACGGGCTTCGCTTTCCAGCATCACCGGAATGCCATCGCGGATCGGGAAGGCCAGGCCGGCGCCCTTGCTGATCAGCTCGGTCTTGTCGGCGCTGAGTTTGAGCGGCCCCTTGCAGATCGGGCAGGCGAGGATATCGAGCAATTTGGTGTCCATGAGAATTCCCTGGATAACAGCGTTAAGGCAAAAGACGAGCAGGCAACAGGCGCATCAGTTGGGTATCGAACCAGGCCACGAAGGCCGGCGACGGCACCGCATCCACCGCCAGGTACCACCAGTCGGCCGCCGCAAAAGTACGGCACTTCACCGCGTCCTTTTCGGTCATGACCACGGGCAGCGACGGCGTGAAACTCAAGGCCTGGGCACTGTATTCGGCGTGGTCGGCAAAAGCATGGGGGACGGGTCGCCAGTGTAGCGTTTCAAGGGTGGTGAAGAAACGTTGCGGGTTGCCGATACCCGCCACCGCATGCACCCCCTGGCCTGGCGCAAAATGCTCGAGCCCACGGCGTTCGCCAGTCAGCAGGTTGACCAACGTCGTGGGCTCCAGACGAAAGGCAAAGCCATCCTCGCGATCCTCACCGGCGCCGTTATAAAGCACGGCATCGACGCTTTGCAGGCGTTCCACCGGCTCACGCAGGGGGCCGGCCGGCAGGCAGCGGCGATTGCCCAGGCCCCGGGCGGCGTCGATCAGCACCAGCTCCAGGTCACGGGCCATGCGGTAATGCTGCATGCCGTCGTCGGAAAGAATCAGGTCCAGGGCTTCGGCGGCGAGCAGCGCTTGCACGGCACGGCTGCGATCCGGATCGATCATCAACGGCACGCCGCTGCGCTGGACGATCAGCAGCGGCTCGTCACCGGCGACCTGCGCGTTCTGCTCCGGCGTGACGCGCCAGGGCAGTTGCGGCGGCTTGGCGCCATACCCCCGACTGACCACGCCAACCCGCAGGCCGCTGCGCTGGCAGTGTTCAATCATCCACAAGATCAGCGGCGTCTTGCCGGTGCCGCCAACGGTGATATTGCCGACCACGATCAACGGCACCGGCGGCTGGTAGACAGCCCCCTCGCCCGCCAGAAAGCGCTCGCGCTTGCGCACCACCACCCGCCGATACAGCCATTCCAGGGGCTGCAGCAGCTTCAACGCGGGATGGCCGTTGTACCAGGCGGCGAGCAAGCGATCAGAAAGTGCCATCAGGGTGCCGGTGCCGCCTCGACGGTGGTCATGCGCAAATGACTGAAACCGAGCTTGCCGGCGGCGTCCATGGCGGTGATGACCGCCTGGTGCTGGGTCTTGCCGTCCGCACTGATGGACAGCGGCATATTGGTGTCACCCCCCGACTCCTTCTGCAAGGCATCGATCAGGCCGGCCAGGTCGTTTTTCGGCAGCAACTGGTTGTTCACCGAAAACACCCCATCGGCACTGATGGCGATATCCAGTTGCTTGAGCTGCTGGTCTTCAGCGGGCGAACCGCTGACGGCCTCGGGCAGGTCGACACGCAATTGGGTTTCGCGGGTGAAGGTGGTGGTGACGACGAAAAACAGCAACAGGATAAACACCACGTCGATCAATGACGCGAGGTTGATATCGACGGTTTCCCGAGGTTTGCGGCGGAATTTCACGCTTTGCCCTCGACCATGTCGACGTCACGGTCGCCCTGTACCACTTCAACCAGCTTGATCGCTTCCTGCTCCATGCCCACAACCAGTTCATCGACCCGGCGTTGCAGGAAACGGTGGAAGAACACCGCAGGGATACCCACCATCAAACCGGCCGCCGTGGTAATCAGCGCCTTGGAGATACCACCCGCCAGCACCGCGGCGTTGGTGGTCATGCCCGAGCCCATGAACGAGCTGAAGATATCGATCATGCCCAGCACCGTACCCAGCAACCCGAGCAATGGGGCCATGGCGGCGATGGTGCCGAGGGCGTTGAGGTAGCGCTCCAGTTCATGAATGACCCGGGCCGCGGCCTCTTCGATGCATTCCTTCATGATCTCGCGACCATGCTTGGAGTTGGCCAGGCCCGCCGCGAGGATTTCCCCCAGGGGCGAATCGGCCCGCAGCTCCTTGAGCTTGTCTTTATTGAGTTGCTTGTCCTTGATCCAGCGCCATACCTGGCCCAGCAAATGGGGCGGAGTGACACGGCTGGCGCGCAGGGTCCACAAACGCTCGGCGATGATGCCGACAGCGGCGATGGAACTCAGAATGATCGGCAACATCATCCAGCCGCCGGATTTGACCAATTCCCACACAGTGACAGCCCCCTCGAAAAAGTGCGCCACTCTAACATAGGGCCCGGGCGCACCGAAGACCGTGATGTCGCATCCTCCGACGCTTTAATAACTCACGGCTATTTAAGGAGATGCTGACCCCTGGCGCCAAAACCTGGGTTGCGCGCACATCACCTGCGGCGCGCTGAAAGTACCCAATTGCAGCCTCAGGGCGCCGTGGCGTGCGCTGTCGTAGACCTCGCTTCCGAGCCGCCGATAACGCTCCAGCACCTCGGGGTGCGGGTGACCAAAACTGTTGCCGTGGCTCCGGGAAATCAGCACCGCCGCCGGCGACAACTGCTGCAGCAGGGCCATGGATGAAGAACTGCGACTGCCATGGTGCGGCGCCTGCAACCAGTCGGTCGCGACCGCCAATGGGCTGTCGAGCAACCGGGCTTCGGCCCAGCTGTCGATATCTCCCGTCAGCAACAGGCGCTCGCCATTGGCCTCGACTTGCAGCACGCAGGAACGCTGGTTGCCGGTCGCCCCGTCGAGCGCCTGCCAGAGCCTGAAGCTCACCCCGTTCCACTGCCAACCGCGTCCGCTTTGGCAGGGACCGGCCTGCAAGCTGGCGGGCAAGGCCCCCGGCTCACCACTGACGACCTCAGCCACGGGCAAGCCGCGCTGAACCGCCAAGGCTCCGCCCGCGTGATCGGCATCGGCATGGCTGAGCAACAGCAGATCCAGGCGCCGGATCGCCAGTTGCCCCAGGGCCGGCAGTACCACGCGTTCGCCCAGGTCAAAGTCGCCAAAGCGCGGGCCGGCGTCGTACAGCATGGAGTGATCGCGGGTCCGCAGAATAACCGCCAGGCCCTGTCCGACATCCAGCTGCCAGACTTCGACCTGCCCTTCGGGTACGCGGTTGCCCGGCGGATACACCGCCAGCAGTAACATCGGCCAGCCCAGCAGGCGCATCGGCACACCCTTGGGCAGCAACAGCAACAGTGCGCCCAAGGTGCTGATCACCCAGGCCCAGAACGGAATCAGCGGTGCGACCCAGGCCGGCCAGTAGCCGGCCACCAGGGCCAGGGCCCGAAACAAGCCGTCGAGCAAACCACCGGCCAACCACAGCAACCCTTCGCCCACAGGCGGCAGCGGCAGCAACAAGGTCCCGAGCAGGGCCGGCGGCAACACCACCAGGCTGACCCAGGGCACCGCCAGCAAGTTGGCCAAGGGGCCACTGAGGCTGATGGGCAGCCCCAACGCCAGCAACACGGGGCACAGGCCAATGGCAATCAGCCATTGGGCGCGGGTCCAGGCCTGCCACCAGCGCCACGCCCCCAATCGCCCGCCAAAGGTGAAGATCAACACCGCCACCGCAGCAAAAGACAACCAGAATCCTGGTTGCAGGCTGGCCAGCGGCTCCCACAACAACACCGCATTCAATGCCAGCAGCAGCGGCCACCAGGCCCCCAGATGGCGAAAGCGCAGGCGCCAGAGCAATACCAGGCTGACCATCACGCAGGCGCGCTGCACCGGCACATCGAACCCGGCCAGCAGCCCGTAACCCAGCGCAGCGGCAAAAGCCAGCGCACAGGCCCACGGCAGCCAGGGTAGGCGCCGCGGCCACAGCCCGTAGCGCGCCAGCCCTGCAACCATGGCGTAGATCACCCCGGCCAGAAGGCTGATGTGCTGCCCGGAAATCACCATCAGGTGCACGGTGCCGGTGTCTTGCAGTACCCGCCAGTCCTCCCTCGTCAGCCCTGATCCGTCGCCCAGTACCAGGGCCACCAGGCCGCCTTCGCGGCCTTGGGCATCGACTTGCAGCAGACGCTGGCGCAGGTCGTCACGCCAGGGCGCGCGGGCGGGGCGCAGTAACTGGCCGTCCTTGACCGTACCGGTGGCACCGATGCGCTGGGCAAACAACCACGCCTCATAGTCAAAGCCCTGCACATTGAGCAGCCCCACCGGACGCTTGAGTTTGACCGCCAGCCGCCAGCGCTGGCCGGCATGAATCGGCGGCCCGCCATGCCAGGCAAGGCGCAGGCGCTGCGGCAAGCGCCCGCGCCTGGAGCGGGCCTCTTCCAGCTCAAAACGCATCACGCCGTCCACCTGCTGCGGCAAGCCGCTGACCCGCCCTTCAAGCCAACGGGTCTGGCCGTCGAGCTCGGGCGACAAACGGTCAGTGAGCGCCCACTGCGCGCTGATGCAGGCCCAACTCAAGCCAAACAGCCAAAATGCCAGCGGATAGCTGCGAAACGGCAACAGCATCAAGCCCAGTACCGGCATCAGCCCCAACAGCCAGCCAGGCGGCAACTGCGGCAGAAAACGCAGCGTCAGCAGCCCCGTAGCCAGCGCCAACATCCCTGTGCGCATAAGCCAGTCCTTGAGAATCCCCTCTCTTGGCTTAGCTCAGCGGCGGCCGCCACCGCTATATCATTTGTCACAAAGTCTGAATGGGCGCCTCGTAGAATCCGGGCATACTTGCCCCTCGAACCGACCGAGAAGCCTTATGCCCCGGCGCTTAATCAGACGTTACATGCCCGATCCGAGCAGCATCAGGGAACACAAGTCCTTACGCTTTCTAGGCACCCTGCTGCATGACCCGAACCTCTGGCACCTGAACCGGCACTCGGTAGCCCGAGCCATGGCCGTGGGTCTGTTTGCAGCCTTTATCCCGATACCGATGCAGATGCTGCTCGCCGCCGTGCTCGCGGTGACAGTGCGCGGCAATATGCCGATTGCGGTCAGCCTAGTGTGGCTGACCAACCCCATCACCATGCCTCCCGTGTTCTTCTGCACTTACCAGCTCGGCGCCTGGCTGATGAATGTGCCGCCGCGCAGCTTGCCCGATGAGCTGACCTGGGAATGGATCAGCAGCCAGCTCTCGACCCTGTGGCAACCGTTCCTGCTGGGTTCGGTAGTGGCCGGCGTGGTGCTTGGCGCCCTCGCCTATTGCCTGACGATGCTCTATTGGCGCTGGTGGGTGGCTCGACAATGGAAACGCCGCCAGCGCAGCCGTTCCTGACATGCAAAAAGGCCTCCGCACGGGAGGCCTTTTTTATGCAGCGGTCGTGGCCATGACGCCTACTGGCGCATGCCGCGCCCGCTGACCAGCAACCGCGCGCAGCCGATGTACAGGACCACGGTCGCCACCAGCATAAAGGTGATGGCCACGCTGATCTTGATGTCCGACACGCCCAGGATGCCGTACCGGAAGGCATTGACCATGTGCAGCACCGGGTTGGCCAGGGACACGGTCTGCCAGAACGGCGGCAGCAGGGTAATGGAGTAGAACACCCCGCCCAGGTACGTCAGCGGCGTCAGGACGAAGGTCGGGATAATCGATATATCGTCGAAGTTGCGCGCAAACACCGCGTTGATAAAGCCCAGCAGGGAGAAGATCGTCGCCGTCAGCACCACCACCAGGATGGTCAGGCCCAGGTGATGCACCTGCAAATGGGTGAAGAACAGCGAGAGCAAGGTCACGATCACCCCGACCATCAACCCGCGCAGCACGCCGCCCAGGGTGTAGCCGATGAGAATGGTGTGCGGCGACACCGGCGACACCATCAGTTCCTCGATGGAGCGCTGAAACTTGCTGCCGAAGAAACTCGACACCACGTTGCCGTAGGAGTTGGTGATCACCGACATCATGATCAGCCCCGGCACGATGTACTCCATATAGGTGAAACCACCCATATCGCCGATTTGCCGACCGATCAGATTACCGAAGATCACGAAGTACAGAACCATGGTGATCGCTGGCGGCAGCAGGGTCTGGGGCCAGATCCGGGTGAAGCGCCGCACTTCGCGGTAAACAATGGTATTGAGCGCGACTAGGTTGGGCTGCAGCTCGGAACTCATACCGCCACCTTCGACAAGTTTTTCTCCACCAGGGACACGAACAACTCCTCAAGGCGATTGGTTTTATTACGCAGGCTCAAGACCTCGATGTTCTGCAATGCCAGTTGCCCGAACAACGCAGTGATGCCCACGGCTTTATCGACCTGCACTTCGAGGGTGTGGCTGTCGACCAGGCGATTCGGGTAACCGATCAGTTGCGGCGCCACCTGCATGTCGTTTTTCAGATCGAGCAGGAAGGTTTCCACATGCAACTGACCCAGCAGGTTACGCATGCTGGTGTTCTCGACGATGGTGCCGTGGTCGATGATGCCGATGTTGCGGCACAGCTGTTCAGCCTCTTCCAGGTAGTGGGTGGTGAGGATGATGGTGATGCCTTTCTGGTTCAGTTCGGTGAGGAAGGTCCACATCGAACGCCGCAGCTCGATGTCCACGCCGGCCGTCGGTTCGTCGAGAATCAACAGCCGCGGTTCGTGCACCAGGGCCCGGGCGATCATCAGGCGCCGCTTCATCCCGCCGGACAGCGAGCGCGACGGCACATCGCGCTTGTCCCACAGGCCAAGCTGGGTCAGGTACTGCTCGGCGCGCTCCTTGGCGATTTTCGCCGGGATGCCGTAGTAGCCAGCCTGGGTCACGACGATGTCGAAAGTCTTTTCGAACTGGTTGAAGTTGAATTCCTGCGGCACCACGCCAATGCAGCGCTTGAGCGCGGCCGGCTGACGATCCAGGTCGTGGCCGAAGATATTCACCGTACCGCTGGTCTTGTTCACCAGGGTCGAGAGGATGCCGATGGTGGTGGATTTACCGGCGCCATTGGGGCCGAGCAAGGCAAAAAAGTCACCTTCGGCGACGTCCAGATCGATACCACTCAGGGCCTGGAAACCGTTGCCGTAGGTTTTGGTTAACTGCCGGATGGACAGAGCGGAACTCATATCGGATTCATGCACCAAGAAGGGGGAAAGAGAATAAATAAGGGCGCACCGTTGCAATTACAACGGCGTCGAACTCGGCAATGTTGCTTGGCGACGCCGCACAAGTACAGTCACGCGTAGTGATAGTCAGTATTAAGTCAACGCGGTCATGACCGCCAGGCGATACGCCGGACGCGCCTTCAAACGTTGATACCAGGCCTCTAGATTGGGCATCTGCGGCCGCTCGACGGGCATCTCGAACCAGGCATAGATAAAGCTGCCTAGGGGAATATCGCCGACACCGATTTCCTCGCCGGACAGGTACGGATGCTGCGCCAGTGCCTGCTCGACCACCTGCAACAGATCACCGCAGGTTTTCAGCGCGGCGTTGATCTTGACCCAGTCTTGCTCCGCCGCAGGAGTGCGCAATACGCCCCAGAACAGCTGCCGGAACGGTTCGGCAAAGGTCGAGGTGGTCCAGTCCATCCACTTCTCGGCGCTGGCTCGGGCCTGGGGATCCGCGGGGTACCAGGACGAATCGGCGGCGTGGCGCGCGGCCAGGTAGCGCACGATGGTGTTGGATTCCCAGAGCACGAAACCGTCGTCCTCGATCAACGGAATCCGCCCGTTGGGATTCATCGCCCGGTATTCAGGAGTGTCCACCACACCAAAGGCGCCGCCGGCATCCAATGCCTGGTAGCTCAGCCCCAGTTCCTCGGCGCACCACAGTGCCTTCCTGACGTTCGATGAGTTTTTCCGACCCCAGATCTTCAGCATGACCGCTCCTAAATAGTGAGTGCGCAGCAGTCTACGCCGGATCAGCCGCGACTCACATCACTCTGCATATCCCCCAGCAACTGGGGTTGCTGCTCACCAAACAGATGGGGGTAGCATTTTTCCAGGTGGGCAAAGAAGAAAGCCTCGGGCACATCGGGGAACTGGCCGTGGTCCACCAGATACTCCATCAGCGGCGCGCCCTGGCGGTTGAACGGGTGGAACACGCTGTCGTGCACCCCGTCGAATTCCAGCGGCGCCACATCGAACAGGGTGCACAAACCTTCGTTGAAGGCTGGCGTGGCCTTGACCCAACGGCCTTCCAGGTACAACTCGGTATAGCCGTGCATGGCAAACACATCGCTGCGCAGCAACTCCAAGAGGCGCGGGGTCGACAGATGATTGCGCACGTCGGCCAGGCCGATCCGCGCCGGTATCGCGCAATGCCGGGCACAACCGGCAAGCAGGGTGGCCTTGGGCACGCAGTAGCTTTCGCCAGCCTGCAACGCGTAGCTGCCGCACAGGGTCTGGGGATCGAGACTGAAGGTGTAGGGGTTGTAGCGCACCGCTTCGCGAACCGCGTAGTAGAGGCTTATCGCCTGCTGTCGAGGGTCACGACTGGAACCTCGATGAGTTTCGGCGAACTCCACCACCGCTGGGTGGTCACTATCGATGAAGCGGCTGGGGCTCAGGTACTGATGCATGAGGCTGGTCTCCGGCGCAAAGCTGGAGTCTAACCAGGCATCCGGCCCAGAGATAACGACGTTTCAGCCAATTATCAGTGCCTGGCGCTGTGTGCTGCACACCACTCAAGAACCCGCCTGACGTTGTCTGTCGGCTATTTCTTACCGATTCAAAGGTACCGTGCTGATCACCCGTTTTATCGGATGCCGACTAAGCTCTGAGGGTGATTTTGCCCCTGGTTTCACGGAGGATTAATTATGCTGTTGTTGTGGATACTGGTTCTGGTGGTCGGTATTGCCTATCTGGCACACCGGCGCATCGCCCCCCTGCCCGCCCTGGGTGTGGTCGCCGTTTACCTGTTGGCCATGGGCGCATTCAGCCACGCGCCAGGCTGGCTGCTGCTGATTTTCTGGGTGCTGCTGGCGGCCGTTGCCGCGCCGTTGCTGCTGCCTG
Organism: Pseudomonas sp. CF161; assembly: GCF_000416215.1. Classification (NCBI taxonomy): domain Bacteria; kingdom Pseudomonadati; phylum Pseudomonadota; class Gammaproteobacteria; order Pseudomonadales; family Pseudomonadaceae; genus Pseudomonas; species Pseudomonas sp. CF161. The sequence goes on along the minus strand of NZ_ATLP01000125.1, from coordinate 24,190 downwards.
ATCTGCGGCGCAAGCATTTCAGCGCGCCGCTGTTCAATTGGTTTCAAAAAGTATTGCCACCGATGTCGCAGACCGAACGCGACGCCATCGATGCCGGCACCGTCTGGTGGGACGGCGAATTGTTCAGCGGTCGGCCGAACTGGGACACCCTGCTGGCCTACCCCAAAGCCCAGCTGAGCGAAGAGGAACAGGCCTTTATCGACGGCCCGACCGAAGAGCTCTGCGCCATGGTCAGCGATTGGCAGATCGGCCAATCCATGGACCTGCCGCCCGAAGCCTGGGACCACATCAAGCAGCATGGCTTCTTTGCCCTGATCATTCCCAAGGAGTTCGGCGGCAAGGGCTTTTCCGCCTACGCCCACTCGCAAGTGGCGATGAAGCTGGCGACCCGCAGTGGCGACCTCGCCTCCACCGTGATGGTCCCCAACTCCCTCGGCCCGGCCGAATTGCTGCTGCACTACGGCACCGACGAGCAACGCAACCATTACCTGCCGCGGCTGGCCCGTGGCGACGATATTCCCTGCTTCGCCCTGACCGGTCCGTTGGCCGGCTCCGACGCCGGTGCCATGCCCGATACCGGGGTGATCTGCAAAGGACAATGGCAAGGCGAGGAAACCCTCGGCCTGCGCCTGAACTGGGAAAAGCGCTACATCACCCTCGGCCCGGTTGCCACATTGCTTGGCCTGGCCTTCAAGGCCTATGACCCGGACCACCTGCTGGGCGACAAGGAAGACCTGGGCATCAGCCTGGCGTTGATCCCGACCGAAACCCCGGGTGTCGACATCGGCCGGCGCCACCTGCCCCTGGGCGCGGCGTTCATGAATGGTCCGAACTCGGGCAAGGATGTGTTCATCCCCCTCGAATTCCTGATCGGTGGCCAGGAAATGCTCGGCAAGGGCTGGATGATGCTGATGAACTGCCTATCGGTCGGGCGCTCCATCTCCCTGCCGGCGGTGGGCACCGGCGCGGCCAAGTTCACCAGCCTGGTGACCGGCCAGTACGCCCAGGTGCGCGAGCAGTTCAACGTGCCCCTGGCAGCCTTTGAAGGTATCCAGGAAGCCCTGGCGCGCATCGGCGGCAACGCCTGGCTGATGGACAGCGCACGCATGCTGACCGCCAACGCCGTCGACCTCGGGGAAAAGCCCTCGGTGCTCTCGGCCATCCTCAAGTACCACCTGACCGAACGCGGCCGCGAATGCATCAGCCACGCCATGGACGTGCACGGCGGCAAGGGCATCATCATGGGCCCCAACAACTACCTGGGCCGCAGCTGGCAGGGCGCACCGATCTTCATCACCGTGGAAGGCGCGAATATCCTGTCGCGCAACCTGATGATCTTTGGTCAGGGAGCGATTCGCTGCCATCCGTTCGTGCTCAAGGAAATGGCCCTGGCCGGGCGTGAAGACAAGGATCAGGCCCTGCGCGAATTCGATGGCCTGCTGCTTGACCACATCGGGTTTGCGGTGAGCAACGCCGCCAGCACCCTGGTCCTGAACCTCGGCTTCGGGCACCTCGAACCGGCCCCCGGCGACAAGCTCAGCCAGGGTTATTTCCGCGCCCTCAACCGGCAGGCGGCGGCGTTTGCCATGCTGGCCGACCTGAGCATGATGCTGCTGGGTGGCGAATTGAAGCGTCGTGAACGCCTCTCGGCGCGCCTGGGCGATGTGCTCAGCCATATGTACCTGGCTTCGGCGGCGCTCAAGCGTTATCACGATCTGGACTCGCCGGAATACCTGCAGCCACTGTTCGCCTGGGCCATGGAAGAAAGCCTGGGGCATTCCGAGCGCGCACTGGATGAACTGCTGAGCAACTTCCCGAGCCGGACTCTCGGCTGCCTGTTGCGAGTGGTGGTATTCCCGTTTGGCCGTCGTCACACCGGGCCTTCGGACAAGCTGGACGCTGAAGTCGCGGCCATCCTGGGGCGGGCCAAAGGTGATCCGGCGCTGGAAGCGGTGCTCGCCGGCTGTTATCGCCCGCAATCGAGCGACGACCCGGTGGGTGCCCTGCAACACGCCTATGACTTGCTGGGCGCCAGCCATCCGCTGCAGAAAAAACTCCACGAGGCGCTCAAAAGCGGCCAGGTCAAACCCGCCTCCGGCGAACATGCCATCGAGGCTGCGCTGCAAGCCGGCGTCCTGCAGCCTGGGGAAGCCCAGACCCTGCGTGACGCAGAAGCTGCGCGCCGCCGCGTGATTGATGTGGATGATTTCGCCAAGGATGAGTTGACCTTGAGCGAAGGGAAAATCCGCTAGGCCAGAACGCCTCGCAGCGGGGCGATTATGAAACCGGGCGCCGGAGCTATATACTCCCGCGCCCGTTTTGCTCTTGAGGACTTATGTCATGTCCAACGTCGTCGCCGATCATCTTGTCCTGCTTGACCACCTGCGCAGCATTCTGGTCGCGGTAGGTGAAGCCGAGCAGGTTCCCGAAGAAAGCCACGCCCTGTTTCTGGAACGTTTCGACGAACTGCGTGCCCTGCTGCCGGTCGACCCGATCGAAAGCCAGTACCTGGGCCAGGACCTGATGTGCCAGGTCATCCAGCGTTATCCACAAGTGGCGCACCTGGTGCCGCGGGATTTGCTGTGGTTCTTCGCCGGTGACTGCCTGCACTACATGCCCGATGAAGAAATCGACCTGTACCAGGCCCTCGAAGAGCGTCGCTTCGAAGCGGAGCAGAACGACGAGCCGTTCGATTGGAACCAGGAAAAACAGCTGCTGGCGCTCTCCGCCCAGGACAGCAAGCACTGAGCTCGAACCGCTTGCTAAAAAGGCCCGCACGGTACTCCCGGCGGGCCTTTTTTTATGTTCGAAGCGGCGCCCTAGAGCAAGCCGTCGCACTCGGGCAATTCGTATTTACCCGCGACCCGGGCCGCGTCGCCCTGCTTGCCCGGCTTGCTCAAGGTCGGCTCCTTGGCCAGGCACTCCACCAGGTAGTCGATAAACACCCGCAACTTGGGCGGCAGATAACGGGTCGGCGAATGCAGCAGCCAGGCGCCGCCGTGGTAGGAGGCGTGGAAGGTCCAGTCCGGCAGTACCTGCACGATCAGCCCCTGGGCCAGGGCATGACGCGCGGTGAAGTAAGGCAGGCTGCCGATGCCGATATGCTCCAGCACCGCGCCCAGGCGCACGCCGGTGTGATTGGCGGCGTAGCGTCCACGCACCCCCACGGTCACCGCCTTCGAGCCTTTCTTGAATTTCCAGCGGGCGTCGCTCGGGGTTTCTCCCAGGTAGATGCAACTGTGCTCGAGCAGGTCATGGGGGTGGCGGGGGGTGCCATGTTGCGCCAGGTAGTGGGGTGTCGCGCAGAGGATGTGGTCGATGGTCAACAACTGGCGCCCCACCAACCCCGCAGGCGGCCGATCGGTGATGCGGATCGCCAGGTCGACGTTATCGTCGATCAGATCGACGCTGCGATCCTCCAGCAGCAACTCCACATCCACTTTGGGATAACGGCGCAGAAATTCCGGCATATGAGGGTGCACGACAAACCGCCCCACGGCCTTGGGCACGCTGATACGCACCAAGCCTTCGGCCTCGTGGGTGAACTGGCCGCTGATCTCCATCACTGACTTGGCGGCACTGACCATCTCGCTGCAACGCTTGAACACCTCCTCCCCGCCTTCGCTCAACCGCAGCTTGCGCGTGGTGCGTTGCAGCAAACGCGTGGCCAGGGCCTTTTCCAGGCGGGAGATGCTGCGGCTCACCGCCGAGGGCGACGAGCCCAGTTGTCGCGAGGCCTCCGAGAAGCTTCCGGTCTCCACGACTTTGACGAAAATCGCCATTTCACCCAGCAGCGGCAGCGGAAGATTTATGCTCACAACGCAACAGTCCTTTGATGTTTGAATGGATTATCACGCAATCAGCCCCTTCATATAATTAAAAATTCAATTTTAATAAGAGCCGGGAATATGACGCTTCGCCTCTTCTTCCACAGCGATGAACTCAAGGCCAACGTGGAAGTTCTCGAGTGCAGCGCTCACGAGGACCACTTTGCAGTCGTGCTGCGCGCCACCCTTTTCCACCCTCAAGGCGGCGGACAACCCTGCGACACCGGCTGGATCGGCGAAAGCCAGGTACTGAAAGTAGTCCAGGAACCGGAGCGCATCGTGCATTACGTCGACCAGCCGGTGAAGCCGGGGATGATTCAGATCCAGGTCGACCCCCAGCGACGCCAATTCAATACCCGAATGCATTCGGCCGGCCACCTGATCGGCCACTTCGGCGAAACCCTGGGCTGGATACCCACCAAGGCCCACCACTGGCCGGGCGAAGGTCGGGTGTCATTCAAGCCCGGGGAAAACCCTCAGGATTTCGACACCGCAACCCTTCAGCACGCCCTCGAACAATGGATCGACGATGACCTGCCACGCCTGATTTCCCTACGCGAAGGCTCGCGGGAAATCGGCTTCGGCGAGTTGCCCGCCTACGGATGCGGCGGCACTCACGTCAAGCGCCTACAGGAGTTGGGCACAGTCAATATCGCTTCCCTTTCCAACAAAAAGGGAACGCTCTCGGTTCACTACAGCGTGGACTGACTCATTCAGCGATGTCGCTGCAGACATCACGCGCGACTCATCGCCTGAAGCAAGGGGGGATTGCGCGTGCGCGGTCCCCAAGACATATCTGATAGAGGGATCTAGGACATGATGCTTGACGTCGAGCGGCTCGATGAAACGTGCATAAAAAAACTGGCCACGGAGGAAGTGCTCGCCCTGAGGCTGAAAAACTTCCTGGGCCAGCCCCAGGCGATCGAACTGGGCGACAAGATTCTCGCGCCCGGCTTCGAAGGCTATATCAATGCCCCCAGCATCGGGCGCATCGGCATGGCGTTCTACGAAGCGGAAAACCAGCCGCTGCTGATCGAGGACTACTTCGAGCGCGCCACCTCCAACATCACCGAACTGCGCAATCGCTGCGCGCCCTTCGCCTCCCCTGTCGACACCCTGCGCTGCATGCTCGACGAATCCTGGCCCGCCGGTGCCCACCTGGAGAACCTCTACGGACGCAAGATGTACGTCGGCCTGTCGCGCGTGGTCAAACCCGGCGTGTGCTTTCTGGCCCACCACGACATCTTCGCCAAGGACGCGCCGGAGAGCTTTCAGGCCCGCAGCCTGGAAGCGCAATTTGCCTGCAACGTCTACCTGAACATGCCCGACGCCGGGGGCGCCTTGCAGCTGTGGGACCACGATATTTCCCCCGACCAGTTCGACGAGATGCGCGGCGACAGCTACGGCATCGACCCGGCCCTGCTCGGCCCGCCGACCCTGGAAATCCTGCCCGAGCCCGGGGATTTCATCATGTTCAATTCGCGACGCATGCACTCGGTCACGCCCGGCATCGCGGCACCGCGCCTGAGCCTGTCGTTCTTTGTCGGCTACCGCGGCAACGCGTCGCCCCTGACTTTCTGGAGTTGAAATGCTTTCCAACTATCTAGGCGAATTCCTCGCCCTGGCGACCATCCACTTCCTGGCCGTAGTCGCCCCCGGCCCGGACTTTGCGGTGACCATCCGCCAGAGCGTGCGTTTCGGGCGAATGGTCGGGCTGTGCACCGCCATTGGCATTGGCGCGGGTATTTCCGTGCATGTGCTGTACACCCTGCTGGGGGTTGGCGCGCTGATGCACACCACGCCCTGGCTGCTGACGGTGGCCAAGGTGATCGGCGGGGCCTACATCCTGTACCTGGGGATCAGCCTGTTGCGCAGCAAACCCAAGACCGCCGTCGAAGGCAGCAACGACAGCGTCGAACCGGTGCAACAGCAGACGCTGGGCAAAGCCTTTATGACCGGCTTTCTGACCAACGCCACCAACCCCAAGGCCACGCTGTTTTTCCTGGCGATTTTCACCACGGTCATCAGCGCCAGCACGCCGCTGAAGATTCAGGCGCTGTACGGGGTGTGGATGTGCATGGTCAACGCCCTGTGGTTCATCATCGTCGCGCTGTTCTTTTCCAGCGCCCGCGTGCGCCAGTTGTTCATGCGCCTGGGGCACTGGTTCGAACGCAGCATGGGGGTGATCCTGATTCTTTTCGCCGGGCGCCTGATCCTGTCGATGTAGCCTCACGCCTACCAAAAAGGCCCGCCGGCAATGATTGCCGACGGGCCTTTTTTGGTTTCCGCGCCTGCTGAAGGTTCAGCGTGACAGCATGAAGGTGTCGTACTCCAGGTCTTCCAGGGCGCTGGAAAGCCGGTGCAAGCCCAGCAGCACGCACACCAGCAGCGACAGGGTGAACCCATAGCCGAAGAAGCTCGGGCCCAGGTACTGGCTGAACAGGGTCAGGACCGCGTTCAATACCGCGAACAGCACGCACAACTCCAGGACCACGGTGCGCTTGTCGAGGTAGAAAAACACGTTGAGCAATGCCATGAACACCACCTGGATACTCACCCCCACCAGGTCGATGTAGAACAGCGGCAGGTAGTAACTGGAGATCCCCAGCCAGTCCAGCAGACGCGGGGCAAACAGAAACAGCAGCACCACCGTCAGCCCCTGCACCTTGCAGATTTCCAGCAGCCCCTGACGAATCGACAGGGTCATTTCGGTTTTCAACTGGCCGATGTGTTGCAGCGTCTCGCCATCGCGGATCGCCCGGAACAGACGGTCGTACCATTCGGCGAAGTCGGTTTCGATGCGCACCAGAAACACCGCCATGCCGGGGATGATCGCCAGGTACGCGATAAAGATCGGCAGGTCATAGAGGATCGACGCGCGCAACGGGCCGATCACCTGCCCCGAGGTCCCGGGGTTGAACCAGAACATGAACTTGTCGATCCAGATTCCCAGGTTATAGAAGAAGCCGGTGGCCAACAGACTGAGGAACACCTGGCGGCGCTCGAGGAAATCGAAGGCGATCAGTTTCTCGGCGCGGTATTCGCGCAGGATGTCGTACAGGAACAGGAACAGCAGCGTGCTATGGCCAATCAACAGCGCCAGCAGCAACCCGGGCATCTGCAGGAAACTCAGCAGGTAGGCGCTGACCACCATCAGCGTATAGCCCACCAGCATCACCAGCAGGATGCGGTTATAGGCCTTCATCCCCGACAGGAAGATGATCACCAGCCACAGGTTGCACAGCACCACAAAGTTGGCCAGCACCAGCAACCGGTAGATCAGCGGCTGATCGAACAGCAGCGCCAGGGTCAACGTCCCCAGGATTCCCGCCGCCAGGGTCACCAGCAACAGCACCCCCAGCAGGTTGGGCAGGATCTGCTCAAAGCGCCGCTCGAACAATCGGTCGGAAACGAAGCGGGTGAAAAACAGCTGCAAGCCGCCGGTGAGAATCAGCGAGGTGGCCATCAGATAGGTGACCGTCACCAGAAACTGCCGCACCAGCACATCGGGCAACAGCAGGCCGAGGCTGATGATGCCCACCAGCATCACGCTGACAATCGACAGGACCCAGGGCCCCGAGCTGATCAGCCCGGCATAGACATAGGCGTGCAAGGTGGCGGTGTAGGAATCCCGGGAGAGGATTTTCCGCAGTTCGAAGCCGATCCCGGCCATTAGCAATTCTCCATGGCAGTCTGGTACAGCTCGCGATAGCGCTTGAGCATCAAGGCCTCGGTGTAATAGCGGGTCACGCGCAACAGGCCACTGGCCTGGGCCGCCTGCCAGCTCGCCGGGCTGCGCAGCAGCTCGAGGATCGCCGCGCAGGTGGCCTGGGGGTCGGCGATCGCCACCACCTTGCCCGCACTGCCCAGGTCACGGTCTTCGGCGCTGCCGCCTTCGATCAGCTCGCGGCACGAGCCCACGTCACTGCTGACCACCGGCGTCCCGGCGGCCCAGGCCTCGAGAATCACCAGAGGTTGGGCCTCGCTGATGGAGGTCAACACCATCAGGCCCAACTGCGGCAGGATGTCCTGGATACGCTGGAAACCAAGGAAATGCACCTTGCCCTCCAGCCCCAGGCTGGCCATCAGGCTGCGGCATTCGCTGACGTATTCCGGGTCTTCTTCTTCCGGGCCGACAATCCAGCCCTCGGCCTCGGGCATGGCGCTGATCACTCCGCGCATGGCCCGCAGGAAGGTTTTGACGTCCTTGATCGGCACCACGCGACCGATCAGCCCGACCACCGGGGCGATACCCGGCGCGCGCGCCTCGAGGGCGGCGCTCCATTGCGGCAGGTCGATGCCGTTGGGGATCACCTGGGTCCGCGCCGGGTCGGCACCGTCCTTGATCTGCCGTTGGCGGTTGCCGTCGTACAGGGCGATGATCTGGTCGGCGCTGTTGTAGGTCAGTTGCCCGATGCGTTCGAAAAAACGAACCCACAAGGTGCGGATGTAACCCGAACCCGCATCCAGGCTGCCGTTCAGCGCCTGGCCCGAGCTCTCGGCGATCCAGCTGGCCTGGGCCAGGTCGATCTTGCGTTCCTTGGTGTAGATGCCGTGCTCGCTGAGCAGGTAGGCGCAATTCCAGCGCTGCTTGAGAATGCACCCCAGCATGCCCGCATACCCGGTGGAGATCGCATGCAGCACCCGCGCCCGGGGCATGCGCCGCGACGCTTCGGCCAGCATCAGCAGCGGCGACTGCATCGAGCGCAGGGTCCAGAAATAATTGACGAACGACGGGTCGGCGCAATGCTCGCGATAGCCCTCGCTGAGGGTGGCCCAACTGGCGCGGCTGCGCAGCACATCGTCCAGGGTCAGCTGGCCCTGGGCGATGCTCGCCAACAGGCGCTCACCGAGCTCGACCGCCGGCTGCTCCGGGTGATGCAGAAAACGGTACAGGTCCGACAGTTGCTGCTCGTCGGCCGCTCGCGGCGCGGCGCGGTTTTCGCTCAGGTGCGTGGCGTCCTCGAGAAACACCTCCTCGATATGCAGCACATTGGCCGGAATCCCATAGCGTCGTTCGGCATACGCCTCGCGCTGGCCGCCGATAAACATCACGGAAAAGGTGAGGTCCGGCAAACCGAGGATCATCTGGTGGATCCAGCTGGAAACACCGCCGCGCACGTACGGCCAGGTGCCTTCGAGCAGCAGGCAGATATCGGTCAACGGGGTGTCGTCGCTATGGCTCATGTCCAGCTCCTGACCAAGGCCGCGAAGGGCGGACGCTGGCGCATGTCTTCCGGCAGACGGGCCAGCAGCCCGCCGATCTCGTGGTAGCGCCGGGCCTCGAAGGCCAGCTCGGCACAGAACGGCAGCACCTGGGCTTCATCCATGTCGCTGGCGCGGGCCTGGTTCAACAGCACTTCGGCCCGTGGAATATCGCCCCGCTCCAGGGCGATACGCCCGGCCAGCAGCAACAGTTCGCCGCCCTTGCCGGCCTGCAGGCCCTGCTCGGCATGTTCACTGGCCTGGTTCAACACGTGTTCGAGCACGCTGCCCTGGGCCAGGCCCAGGTAGGCCAGCTCCCAGTACCAGCGCGCCAGGGTCGCATGCAAGGCTCCCGCCGCCTGCGCGTTTGCGCTGGGCAACTGCGCGAGGGCCAGCTGGATCCGCAGGTTGATGTCGTTTTCCTGCTTGTCGAGCATCGAATACGCCAGTAGCCGCACGTCGTCACTCGGGTCGCCCAGGGCCAGCTTGAGGATCGGCACCGCGTCCCGCCCGGGCATGCGCCGGGTGGCCAGCAGGCCGGCCAGGCGCTGATCCGGGTCCGGCGCATGGCGCAGTACATCCTGCAGCCCGGCATCGGCGAAGGTTGGCGAATGCAATTGCACCTGGGCACGGAACGGCAGCGTGGGAATGCCCACCGCCTGCCAGGCCTGCTTGTCGCGTTTGCGCGGCAGGTACAGCGCCGGGAAGATCGCCGCCACCACGCCCAGGGTGCCCAGCACCGGCACAAAGAACGCCAGGCTGAAGATAAACAGCGGGCTCCAGGGCAACGGCGCACGGTAGCGTGCCGGCAACAGGCGCCACACGGCCGCGCACAACAGCGCGCTGGCCAGGCCATGGCTGAGGACAAAAGCCAGGAATTGCTGCCATTGCGGGGCGACCATCCACAGGCTGGCCCAACTCCCCGCTTCCAGCAGCAGTGCGCCGCTAAACAGCCACTTGCTGATCATTCAGACCACACTCATTGAACAGGAAATTACGCAGCTCATTACGCTCACCGGCAGGTTCCAGGCTGTAAGGCAGCACCCGCACACCCAGGCTGGCCAGGTCGCTGTCGATGCCGAAGTGCTCGTGCAGCATCAGGCCGATACGGGCCAGGTAGCCTTCGGCGCCTTGCGGGCTGGTCAGGGGCAGGAGCACCAGCAGCAGGCGATTGCCCCGGCTGTTGAGTAACGGCAACTGCAGGTCCAGGCCACGCTGGCTGCGTTCGAACAGCCGCGCCAGCTCGTCGTTGGCGCGGGTCATTTCGAAACCGAACAGGCCGGCGCTCAGGCCGTGCTGCTCGACATCCACCAGCGAACGCTTGAGCTGCTGGGTGAAATGCTGCGCATCGGCATCCGCCAGTTGCAGGACCTGTTGGTCGCGACGCAGCAGGTCGGCGATGTGCCCAGCCAGCAGCGCCAGCAAGCTCAGGGTGCGCTCCTGGAAAGCGAAGAACGGCATCTGCCGCACCGCCAGGATCGCCAGCAGGCGGTCTTCGGCGTCGATCAACGGGATGCAGGCCTGCAACGAAGAAAACTGCATCGAATGACCGGCATCGATCAGTTCCTGACGCACGCTCACCAGTTCGCCGCGCTCCAGGCACAGTTTGATCAGCTCGTCGTCGACATCCAGCGCGCCCATGACCCCGATGCTGGCCAAGGCCTCAGGCAGCAGCTGTTTTTCGTTCTCATGCACTCGGTATAAACCGGCTACCCGCAACGAGCCGTACTGGCCCAGCACCGCCAACACCGCGTCGGCCAACAGCGCCAGGCCATCGCCCTGCCCCGGCATCAGCCGCAGTTTGTCGCGCAGGCCCAGCAAGGAGCTGCGCAGGCTCTGGTCGCTGCCCGCCACCCGCTGCTCCAGCAGATCGTGGGAAACCCTGAGGATCTGGTGCGAGCGGGTGAACTCATCAAGGCGGTACTGGCGGTAGTTGTTGGCCATCTGCAAGCGCTGCAGGCGCCGTTCCCACAGATCGCGGACCTCGCCCACCAGCATCCCGCAGACCAGCACGCCGACAATGAATGACGGTTCGATCTCGGCATAACCTTCAAGCCCGTTATGGCGCAGGACAAACACCGCCAGCACCAACAGCCCGGCGCTGAGCAGGCCACGGACAAAACCGTAGCGCACCCCGACCAGCAATGGCGCCAGCACCGGCCAGGGAAATGGCGCGAACATCTGCAGCGGGTCGTTCGGGGCCAGCCACAGCCCCAGGCCGATGGCCAGGCCGGTGACCAGGAAGGTTTCCAGCCAAGACACCGGGCCGCTGGCGCGAGGCGCCAGGCTGTAATCCATGTGCGGAGAATTCATTGCGATCACTCGAACCGAAGGGCGCCAACAAGTTTGCCGAGCACCTTTTGCGCAGTGCCGGCCAGGCTTTCACGGGACCAGCCAGCGCGCGCGCCACTCTTGCTCCACAGCACACGGCCGGTGCCGGCTTCCAGCACGCGCAGGCTGATGCCCACCGCCGGTTCGCCGTCCAGACCGTTCTTGTACTGCCATTCCTCGACACTGCCGGCAACCACGTAATCGAGCTTCTGCTCACGGGCCCAATCCAGGGCACCGGCCAGGCGCTCGTTGTCATCCATCAGCGCCTGCTCGCCCTGGGTCGAGACCGGATAGACCTGCGGCTGCACGCCATGGCTGCTGAGCACGCTGAGCAGAATCTGCTCGCTGCGTTCACCGGCCTGGGGCGTCTGCGAGTAGTTGACCATCGGCACGATGCCCCACTGTGCATTGCGCGGCAGGCCCGGGCTGGTTTCGCTGGTGAAGCTGGCGCAACCGGCCATGAGCAGGGCGGCCAGCGCCAGGCTCAGGTTACGAATTGATTGCATAGGTTTTATCTCCTGTAGACATTCCATGATCAGCGTCCGAAACGCACGCCGTAGCTCACACCCAGGATGCCGCCGGACTGCCCGTCGCCGCCTTGTGGCGCAGATTGGTAGCCCAGGGTCAGGGCCAGTTCGTCATCCCCAAGAATCTCGACACCGACACCGGTGCTGAGGCCGTAGTTGAAACTTCTATCGAACCACTGCCAGCCGGCCGTGACATCCACCAGCCAGGTGTATTGCGGGCGCGTGCGGTTCAAGGCGCCGGGCATGCCACGCCGCCACGAACTGCCCACATACAACTGGCCGTAACGGCTTTGCAGCAGATCACTGGCCAGCACCGTGGGCGACTCAAGCGGGTCGTCCGGGTTCTTCACCGGGCCACCGTTGCCACTGGCCAGATCGTCCAGGGTGCGGTTGTCGACCCGGTTGTGCTGGTAGTCGATACCGCTGCGCAGGGTCCAGTTCGGCCCTTCGAATTCCAGGGTGTGGTTGTATTCCATCTTCAACGCCTGCCCCTGGCCCAGGGAGTCGCCACCCCGGGTGGAAAACGACTTCTGCGCCACTTCCCAGCTCAGTTGGTCACGGGCAGACAACCCATGGCGCCCGGCCAGCCAGACACTGTCGTGCTGGCCGAAAGCACGCATCAGCCCGCTGTCTTCGCTCTTGCGGTGCCAGTCGACCCCGGTCTCCAGCTCATCGCTGACGCCCAGTTGCCAAGTGCGGCTGAGCCCCAGGCCATTGCGGTCATCGTCCCGGCGCTGGCTGGTATCGGCGATCAGTTTGTAGCTGCCGTTCTCCACCTGACGCTGCAAGGTCAGTTCACCATTGCGCTCTTGGCCCAGGCGCGAAGAAATCAGCTGGTCACTGTTATAGGTGCCCTGCTCCAGGACCAGGTTGGCGTACCACTGGTCCCCCAGGTTGCGTGCAACCCGCAGGCGCGGCGCGTTGAACTCCAGCCCGCCGTAGTCCTGCTCCTGCCACGACAGTTGCGCGCCCTGGGGCGTGCGCTCGTGGATCTCCACGGCCTGGCGTCGCAACTGCTCGCGTACGGCCTGGGGCTGCTCATCACCGAGGGCCGACAGGCTCACGTCCAGGGCCGCGCCGTCACGCCCCAGGCGACTCAGGGCCTGGGCCCGTTGGGCCGGGTTGAGGTCAGTGCTGGCGAGCAAGGTTTCGACCTGCGCCGTATTGCGGCTGCGCAGGGCTTCCTGGATCTGCTCATAGCGCTCGACCTTCAGGCCTTGCTGGCGAGCCCAGGCCAGCCATTGATCCTTTTGCGCTTCCTGGTTGGTCGCGTCGAGGCGCGCCAGCAAGCGGTCGAACCAGAGTTGCAGCATGGCCGGCGAACCGTCCTGCCACTTCAGCACCTGCTGCTGGGCCTTGCGCGGCGAGTAACTGCTGGCCACCAGGCGCAGCCAGATCCCGTAGCGCGGCGATTGCGGTTGCAGGTTGTCACCCTCGGGGCTGCGCAACAGCTTGAGCCGCAAACGCTGGGCCGCGTCCTGATAACCGGCGCCGTCCAGGGCATCGGCATAGGCCGCCTGCACCAGCCAGTCGTTGGGGCTGCCCTTGAGGTACAGGCGATACCAGGCCAGGGCCTCGCTGTTGCGGCCGAGCATCTGGCTGGCGCTGGCGAATGGCAGCCACAGGGTCCGGTCCTGCCGCGCCTGAGTCCGCCACTGGCTGAGCAATGGCTTGAGCTGCTCGACCCGGCCCTGATCGACATACAGCCACATCAACCGCTCGCGAAACAGGTTGTCGTAGGGGAATCGGGCCAGGCCCGACAGGTACAGGCGCTGCGCCTCGTCGAACTGCCCCTGCTGCATCGCCAGGGCACCGCGCGCCGCCAGCACCTGGGCCTGATCGTAGACCGCCGGGTACTGCTCGGCGTCCTTGATCAACGCGGCCACCTGCGGCCAGTCCTGCAGCTCCTGGGCTTGCTGCAAAGCTTCCACCAGACGCTGCGGATCATGACTGCGCTGCCAGCCGGCCACCATCAGGGCCAAGGCTCGTTGCGGATCGCTGGTGCGATACAGGGTGATCAACTGGCTCTCATCGCCGCTGTTCAGCGAGCCCTTGAGCGCCAGCAGTTTTTCCAGGGAACCCTGCAGCTCATCATCCAGCTCCAGGTCCCAGGCCAGTGCCGCGCGGGTACGCCAGTAGCTGTCGTCGGTGATCTTGCGGTTATCCACCTGCAACACCTTCCAGGCGGCCTGATTGTCGAAGAGCTTGAGCCAGGTGTTGGCCCAGTCGACGCGCTCGGTGCTGGTCAGGGCAAAGCGGCTCGACATGCCGCTGTAGGCCTTGGTCTTGGCTGCGAACTGGCCGGTGTTTTCCAGGTTCTGCAGCAGGCGGGTCCAGGCCAGGCGGTGTTTCGGGTACTTGCGCAGATAGGTCTGCAGCCAGGCCTGGGCCTGCTCCGGGGTGCCACGGGATTCATGGCCGTAGATCAGCGCATCGAGCTCGACGTCGGTCAGCGCCCGCTGGTCCATGATGCCGGCCAGCAACGGGATGCTGCGATCAAAGTCGAACTGCTGGCTCGCCAGGCGCCAGGCGTGCTCGCGAGTCTGCGGGTCTTCACGCAGCGCCAGCAGGCGGATCCAGTACCCCAGGGCCTCATAGGTCTGGCCCCGCCATTCGCCAAGGTGGCCCATCTGCTCCAGCAGCTCGGGGTCATCCGGGTGAACCGCCAGCAGTTGCTGGCCGGCACTCCAGGCGCCGTCGAGGTCGCCCAGGGCCAGGCGCATCGTGAAGTCCTTGGCCAGGATCCGCGGGTTATCCGGCTGCAAGGTGCGCCATTGCTGCACCAGGCACTGCGCCAGGTCGAAGCGCTTGTTGGCCACGGCCACATCCACGCCCTGCTCCAGCCAGGCCGCGTCGGTTTCCGGGTTGGTGAGCTGGTCCAGTTCATCGGCCAATACCTGCGCCGCCTGCTCGCCACGCCCGGCGGCCAGCAGGCTGTTGAAAGCCAGCTGCGCGTAGCGACGGCGCTCTTCGGGTTGCTGGCTGTCCTGCTTGAGCAACAGGTAGATGTCCGCGGCACGGCCCGGCTCCTCCCCCGCCAGGTACCACTGGGCAGCGGATTTGAGCGATTCGGTACGCTGCTGCGGGTCGCGCCCGGCCAGTTCTTCATAAACCCCGGCGGCGAACGCCGGGGCTTGCAGGCTCAGCGCCAACTTGGCCAGGCGTTGCAATTGCGGCAGTGGCAACTGGCGATGGTCGAAGGCCTGCAGGCGCTCCAGCAGGCCCTTTGCGGCGCCCGGCTCGTGGCTGCTGGCGGCGACCAGGGTGTCGATTTCCAGCTGGTAATACGCGAGCAGCGTCGGCTGCGGATGGGCCCAGCTGTCCAGGTTCTGTCGGGCCTTGGTGTAGTCGCCCAACTGGATCAACAGGTCCACCAGTTGCAAGCGCAGGCGGTCATCTTCCGGGTGCGCAGCCAGCAGCAGTTCGGCGTAATTGGCCGACACGGCGTCGGGCTGTCGGCCATCGGGCTCGAACAGTTCTTCTCGCTGGAAGGTCAGCCACAACAGGCCGCCCACGGCGACCGCGACCACCACCAGTGCCCAGGGGTTGAGCAGCCGACTGTTTTCAGTTGCAGAGGAGTTGGGCATGACTCACCTGCTTCATGGGAAGTTGGAAATGCCAGAGGCCGGCAGACCCCTGACCCGCGAAACGCTGGCCGTCGACTTCAACCCGGCAGGCGCCAGGCGCACGTACCGAGAAACTCAAATCGACCTGGCCGGCAAAAGAGAAACTCACCCGGCGCTCATCCAGGTAGCGCCATTCCTGCAGCGGCAGGTTGGCTTCCTCCAGGGCCGGACGCGGGTCGCGATCGGCTCGCAAAACCAGCAACGCACGGTCGCTGCTCAAGTGCACATATCGCCCCTGGGGCAAATCGCGCACCCCGGCGATACCGCTGGAGCGGCCCAGGTCCGGCCAGCCCATCTGCGGGTCCAGGCGCAGGGTGCGCAAGGCATCCATGCCCCGTACCTGCCAGGCGCCATCGGCGGTGCGGGCCAGGCTGGACTGGTACAGGCCGTGCAGGCGATCCAGGTAATCACTCATCCACAGGGAGATCGGCTGCTGGCCTTTCATGTAGCCGTAGATCTCGTTCATGGCCTTGATCGAGGCCTGCTTGGTGCTGGAATAGAAGTGGTAATACAGGTGCAGGCCGCGCATGCGCCGTGGGCTGTCGGTCAGCTCGAAGGTGTCGATCACATCGCGAAAGCCGTAGTACGGGCCTTTCCACAGGTTGGTGTAGAGGTTCTCGTTGATGATCGGCGCGTAATACTGCAAGCCGCCTTCGGTGGGACGCAGCAGCGGGTTGAGCCCGGTCAGCGAAGGGTTGGCGCGGGTCAGCATGGTCTCGGCGCCGTTCACGTTCTTCAGCCCGGCGTCGTAGGCCAGCTTGATGGTCGACGGCGCAGGCAAGGCGTCACCCGGCCAGAACACCAGCTTGACCGGTTTCTCGGGGGTGGTCAGGTGCTGGTTGATGTAGTCCCGCGAACCGAAGACCTCACGCCGAAAATCGATTTTGTCGTAGCCCGGGATGGCCATTTTCAAGCCGTACTCAGGGTTGAAACCTTCGCGCTTCTTCGCCACTTCCGGCTGCATGAAAAACGGATGGCTGAAGGTGTGGGTGGCGACTTCAACTTTCGGGTCGGCAAAAATATCCCGGGCAATCGGCTCCAGCTCCCGGGCCAGGAACGGGAACATGCCGCGCGGGGAAATCTCGCCTTCGATGATCGACACCGACGTCAGGAACGGGTTGGGACGGATGAAATCATCCAGCACCTGCTTGCCGGCATAGGGCGTACCCCGGACCTCGGCGCGCGAAGGAAAACCGTCACCGTCAATGTGCACCGTGGCAATGCGCCGACCGTTTTCGGTGGTGGTGTCCGGGCGCGGCTGCACCGGCAGGCGCAAGGCCGCCTGGAGGAAAGCAAACGGATCGAGAATCCAGCGGCTGCGCTCGTTGTTCACTTCCAGAACATAAGGCGCCAGCGCCAGGCCACCCCACGCCGCGACCGCCACCGGCGCAAATTCCTGGCCGCCCGCGCCCTTGAGCAGCAACGCGGCCTTGGGACCTTTGGGCAACAGAGAGATGGCGGTCAGGTCACGGGAGCGAGGCTGCACCGGTGCTTCGAACGCACCGATCAGGGCCTTGTCCTGGTAGGTGATCTGCAACGCCTGGGTCGCCGGCGGCGCGGAGCGTTCAAGCCCCAGGCGCTTGAGCAGGACCTTGTCTTCCACCGGCAGGCCGGCGAAAAACACCAGCGGCACCTGCTCGTCGAGGCGCTTGTTGAGCCAGCGGTTGAACACCTGGCTGTCTTGCGGCGCACCGCTGGTCATCCAGGTCAGAACGCCAGCGTACAGGCCGCTGAAGCTGTACTCAGGCAGTGCATCGGCCGCCAGGTAATCCACGCGATAGCCCAGGTATTCCAGCAAGCCGCCGAGCAGGGTGTGCCCGGCATTGCGGATCAGGTCGCCTTCCCGCGGGTCGAACACCAGGGCGATACGCCGGGGCTGCACTTCAATGCTGCTGATGCCCAGGGAATCCAGGTCCGGGGTGCCGATGTAAGGGATGAAGCCCTCGTCGCGCAGGCGCGACGCCAGTTTGCGCGCCTCTTCACGCCGTTCCGGCGGCAGGTAGTCGATGGCCACCAGCGGGATACCCTTGGCGCGCAGCGGTTGCAGGTGGGTTTCCAGCCACTGGCGATCCGCTTCCGGGACCGGGCGATAACGCTTGGCCGAAGCATCCCAACCGGCGTGGATCGACTCCACAGCGACCGCCGCAGGCACGCCATCCAGCTCCGGCAACACCTCGAAACCACGGTTGAAAAACAGCTTCAGGGCCGGTTGGCGCTGATGCAGCTCCCGCAGGAAACTGGCCAGGGCCAGGCGCTGGGCTTCCTGGTCTGCGGCCGCCAGCAACTGAAAACTGTCCAGGGTGTCGAGGAACAGACCGGCATAACCCTGGGCCTGCAGCGCCTTGGCCTGGGCGAACAGGTGCTCGCGCCAGGCCGGTGCCGCCAGGTCCATCACCTGACTGTTCCAGGCCTTGTTGCGCGTCGGGCTGACGGCGCCGCCCAGGGCTTGCTGGTCCAGCTCACGCTTGCCGCCGTGGAACTCACCCACCGAGAGATAAGCGAACGGCTGGCTGCCCATTCCACTCAGGGTTTTGACATCCGCGGCCGCCATGTGCCCCGGCTCGACCACGGCCCAGTCAAATTGCGCCAGCTCCGGCAGTGGCGGTTTATCGGCGTACCAGAACGCCACGCTGGAGGGTGCCAGCGGGGCCGCGGCATGCACCGCCGCGCCGGTAAAACAGAGCGTCAGGGCAGCCAGAAGGCGTTTGATGGCCGAGCAGAAGTGCGTCCCGCGAAAAACGTTTTCCATAACTCACTCTTGAGATGACTGAGCCGATACGTGGATGTCTCGGCTGATGTGACGGACCGAGTTACAAGCTGCGGATCAGTTGCCCCAGGCCATCGCCGATGGAGGTCGGTGCTGGCAGGGTGAAGCGCTCGAGCAGGCGAGCGTTGTTGGCGCGCGAGTGGCGAATGTCGCCCAGACGTGGCGCGTGGTGGATCACGGTCAAGGGGCTGCCGGTGGCGCGGCCCAGTTCGCCGATCAGGTCATTGAGACTGGTGGAACGGCTGAGGCCGACGTTGACCGCGCCAGGGGCCGGCTGATCGGCTTGCAGCGCCTGGATCAGGATGCTGACCAGGTCTTCGACATACATGAAGTCGCGGGTCTGCTCGCCGTCGCCGAACACGGTGATCGGCAGGCCCTGCTGCGCGCGCGCGCAGAAAATGCTGATCACCCCGGAGTACGGCGAGGACGGATCCTGGCGTGGGCCGAAGATGTTGAAGAAGCGGAAGATCGCCGGCTCCAGCCCATGTTGGCGCCGGTAGAAATCCAGGTAGTACTCGCTGGCCAGCTTGTCCGAAGCGTAGGGCGTCAAGGGTGCCTTGGGCGTGTCTTCGTCGATCGAATGGCCTTCGCCATTGTTGCCGTAGACCGCCGCGCTGGAAGCGAACAGCACGCGCTTGACCCCGGCCTCACGCATGGCTTCGCAGACGTTCAAGGTGCCGATGAAGTTGCTCTGGTGGGTGCGCACCGGATCGTCCACCGAGGCTTGCACCGAGGCCACGGCCGCCAGATGGGCCACGGCCTGGCAACCGACCATAGCCCGGGCCACCAGGGCCGCGTCGGCAACATCGCCTTCGATCAATTCCAGGCGCGGGTTACCCAGTGCCAGGTTGCTGCACCTTGCCGGTCGACAGGTTATCGAGGATACGCACCGCGTAGCCCTTGGCCAGCAGCGCATCGCTCAGGTGCGAGCCGATGAAACCGGCACCGCCGGTGATCAGTACAGGGCGATCATCAGCCATGTCGGTAATACCTATCCAGTAAAGCCGGGAGCCCGGCGCGCCAGGCGCGGGGCTTGATCCCGAAGGTGTGCAGAATTTTCTTGCAGGCCAGCACCGCGTGCTGCGGCTCGTCGGCGGCGTCCGGCCGCGCGGCGTGGGCCTGGGCGGTGGGCGACTCGATGGCCAGAGGGTGTTGCTGGCGCGCTTCGGTGAGCACCGCCTGGCCCAGGGCCAATGTGGTGGTCGCCTCGTGGCCGGCGTAGTGATAAGTGCCCCACAGCGGCGCGGCGCAATCGAGTTGCTTGAGCACCGAGATAATCACCCGTGCCGCATCGTCCACCGGCGTCGGGTTGCCGCGCCGGTCATCGGCCATAAACAGTTCTTCAGCGGTTTCGGCGCTGGCCAGGAAGCGCCCGAGGGTGCCATCGGCGCTGTCGTCGAGCAGCCAGCCAAAACGCAGCAGCACATGCTGCGGGCAGGTGGCGCGCACGCTTTGCTCGATCCGCCACAAGGCCTGGCCGCGTAGCCCCAGGGGGACGGGTTCGTCTTTTTCGCTGTAGGCGGTGGCCCGCGAACCGTCGAAGACCCGGTAGCTCGAAGGCTGCACAAGAATGATGTTGTGATGCTGGCACAGCTCGGACAGCCGCTCGACAGCACGTTCCTGGCCGGCCAGGCGTGCCTCGGGCACGGCCTCCGCCTGAAACCAGTCGAAGTAGTACGCAAGGTTGATCAAGGCATCCGGGCGGGTGTCGTCGAGCAGTTGCGTGAGGCTCGCGGCGTCCCAGCCGTCTTGCGGCGGACGGGGGGCGAGGAAGCCGATGTCTTCCTCCGCACCCAGGCGAATCAGCGCCTGCCCAAGGGCATTTCCGCCGCCCAGTAACATAAGGCGCATTCGCATAGAGTCAGCAGGCCCAGTCTGTTCGGAACGATGGTTTGAGTCGGCCAAACCCGCGGGTTCAGCCATCGAGAATTGCCGGAATCGTTGCATTTTGCGGGTTTGTGGCGCAACCGTCACGGATAAAGTAAACACGCGCCAAGCCGTTGGCACCTTACCCGAAAAAATCACCCTTGTAGCCGCAGCCATGCCCGGTGTGCCGCCCAGGCCGCCCGGCGGGCCTTGCAAGTGACTTGAAGCGACCGCATAACTCAGCCCATGAATCTTCCCCACTCCGCGGACAACGCCCTGGCCGGCTTCCACCCCGCCGTCAGCGCCTGGTTCAACGCCACCTTTCCCGCGGTCACCGCCGCGCAGGCGCAGGCCTGGCCGCTGATTCGCCAGCGCCAGTCGACCCTGATCGCCGCGCCCACCGGCTCCGGCAAGACCCTGACCGCGTTCCTCGCGGTGCTCGACGACCTGGTCTGGCGTGGCCTGGAACAAGGCGGCGAGCTGCCGGACGCGACCCTGGTGGTGTACGTCTCGCCGCTCAAGGCGCTGAGTAACGATATCCAGATCAACCTGCAGAACCCCCTGGCCGGCATCACCGAACAGCTGCGCGCCATGGGCCTGCCCGAGCTGCGCATCAGCACCGCCGTGCGCACCGGCGACACCCCGCAGAAAGAACGCAGCGCCATGCGCAAGCATGCGCCGCACATCCTGGTGACCACCCCGGAATCGCTGTACGTGCTGCTGGGTTCCGACTCCGGACGGCGCATGCTCGCCAGCACGCGCACGGTGATCGTCGATGAAATCCACGCCATCGCCGCCGGCAAGCGCGGCAGCCACCTGGCCCTGAGCCTGGAGCGTCTGCAAGCGCTGTGCGCCGAACCGCTGATGCGCATCGGCCTGTCGGCCACGCAAAAGCCGATCGAGGCCGTATCGCGCTTCCTGGTCGGCACCCAGCGGCCCTGCGCCATGGTTGACATCGGCCATGCACGCCCCCGGGACCTGGGCATCGAGGTGCCCCCGGTGCCGCTGTCGGCGGTGATGGCCAACGATGTCTGGGAGCGGGTGTATGAGCGCCTGGCCCAACTGGCGCGGGAACACCGCACCACGCTGATTTTCGTCAATACCCGGCGCCTGGCCGAACGCCTGGCACGGCATTTGAGCGAGCGCCTGGGCAAGCAGGCGGTAGCCGCGCACCACGGCAGCCTGGCCAAGGAACAGCGCCTGGATGCCGAACAGCGGCTCAAGCGCGGCGAACTGCAGGTACTGATCGCCACCGCCTCACTGGAGCTGGGGATCGATATCGGCGAGGTCGACCTGGTGTGCCAGATCGGCTCGCCGCGCTCCATCTCCGCGTTCCTGCAACGGGTCGGGCGCTCCGGGCACCAGGTCGGCGGCACCCCCAAAGGCCGGCTATTCGCCCTGTCCCGCGACGACTTGATCGAATGCGCGGCCCTGCTCGACTGTGTGCGTCGTGGCGAACTGGACACCCTGCACATCCCCGTGGCTCCGCTGGACGTGCTGGCGCAGCAGATCATTGCCGAAGTCAGTTGCCAGGAATGGCAGGAGCAGGCGCTGTTGCAGATGATTCGCCGGGCCACGCCCTATGCCGCCCTCGACGACGCGCATTACCAGGCCCTGCTGAAAATGCTCGCCGAAGGCTACAACGGACGCCAGGGCATCCGCAGCGCCTACCTGCATCGCGACGCCGTGGGCGGCACCTTGCGCGGGCGCCGGGGCAGCCGGCTGACGGCGGTGACCAGCGGCGGCACCATCCCCGACAACGCCGACTACAGCGTGCTGCTCGAACCCCAGGCGCTGAACATCGGCAGCGTCAACGAAGACTTCGCGGTCGAGAGCATCGCCGGCGACGTGTTCCAGTTGGGCAATACCTCGTACCGCATCCTGCGGGTCGAACCGGGCCGGGTGCGGGTCGAGGACGCCCAGGGCCAGCCGCCGACCATCCCTTTCTGGCTGGGGGAGACGCCGGGGCGCAGTGCCGAGCTGTCCCAGGCCGTGGCGCGCCTGTTGGGGCAACTCGACACCTTGCTGGCCGCCAGCCCCGGCGACTTGCAACCAAGCCTCGACTGGCTCACCGAACACCTGGGCCTGAACCTCGCCAGCGCCGAGCAACTGGTGGAATACCTGGCCCGGGCGCGGCTGGCCCTCGGCGCGTTGCCGTCCCAGGACACCCTGGTCATGGAGCGTTTTTTCGATGAGTCCGGCGGCACCCAACTGATTATCCATACGCCCTACGGCAGCCGGATCAACCGCGCCTGGGGCCTGGCCCTGCGCAAGCGCTTCTGTCGCACCTTCAACTTCGAATTGCAGGCGGCGGCCAGCGAGGACGCGATCGTGCTGTCGCTGTCCACCAGCCACAGCTTCGAGCTCGACGAGGTCTGGCGTTACCTGCACAGCCACAGCGCCGAGCACATCCTGATCCAGGCGGTGCTCGATGCGCCGCTGTTCGGGGTGCGCTGGCGCTGGAACGCCGGGGTGGCCATGGCGCTGCCGCGTTTTACCGGCGGGCGCAAAGTGGCGCCGCAGATCCAGCGCATGAAAAGCGAAGACCTGATCGCCAGCGTCTTTCCCGACCAGATCGCCTGCCTGGAAAACCTCGCCGGCGAGCGGGAAATCCCCGACCACCCGCTGGTGGAACAGACCCTCGACGATTGCCTGCACGAAGCCATGGACAGCGAAGGCTGGCTGGCGCTGCTGCGGCGCATCGAGCAGGGGCAGGTGCGCCTGATCAGCCGCGACTTGCCGGCGCCCTCGCCCCTGGCCGCAGAAATCCTCAACGCCAAGCCCTACACCTTTCTCGACGATGCGCCGCTCGAAGAGCGCCGGACCCAGGCCGTGCTCAACCGGCGCTGGAGCGACCCGCAAGCCAGCGACGACCTCGGCGCCCTGGACCCCGAAGCGATCCAGAGCGTGCGCGACGAGGCCTGGCCGCTGCCGGCCAATGCCGATGAAATGCACGAAGCGCTGATGAGCCTGGGCACGATCAGCGTCGGCGAGGCCCTGGCCCAACCGCAATGGCCGCAGTGGTTGCAGGACCTGGCCGAGCAGGGCCGAGCCAGTTGCCTGCAACTCGGCCAGGGCCACGCCCTGTGGGTCGCCCGGGAGCGCCTGGTGTGCCTGCAAGCGCTGTACCCCGAGGCTCGCGCGCAGCCGGCGCTGGCCCCGCTGCCGGGTTTTGACCAGCCCTGGGACGCCGACGCGGCACGGGTGGAAATCCTCCGCGCGCGCCTGGGCGGCTTTGGCCCGCTGACCCTGGAGCAGATCGCCGCACCCCTGCCAATGCCGCCCTCGGCCATCGCCCAGGCCCTGGCCCAACTGGAAAGCGAGGGCTACGTGCTGCGCGGGCATTTCAGCCCCGGCACCGAGGAGGCGCAATGGTGTGAACGGCACCTGTTGGCGCGCATTCATCGCTACACGGTCAAGCGCCTGCGCCGGGAAATCGAACCGGTGGCGTTGCAGGATTTCATGCGTTTTCTATTCGACTGGCAGCACCTGTCTGCCGACACCCGGGGCCAGGGCAGCGCCATGCTGGCGCAAGTGGTCGGCCAGCTGGAAGGCTACCCGGCAGCGGCTTCGGCCTGGGACAGCGACCTGTTGCCGGCGCGGCTCAAGGATTATTCCGCCACCTGGCTCGACGAACTGTGCCGCAGCGGCAAGCTGGTGTGGAGCCGCCTCAGCGCCCAGCCCAGCTTCAGCGGCAGCGCGCTGCGCAGCACGCCAGTGGTCCTGCTGCCCCGGGCCCAGGTGCCGCTCTGGAGTTCACTCACCGCGCCGCCCGAGAGCCATGAACTGTCACCCAAGGCGCAAAAGGTGCATGCCGCCCTGAGCCAGCACGGGGCACTGTTTTTCGATGAGCTGGTGCACGAGGCCCACCTGCTGCGCAGCGAACTGGAGATTGCCCTGCAGGAGCTGGTGGGGGCCGGCCTGGTCAATGCCGACAGCTTTGCCGGGTTGCGGGCGCTGATCACCCCGGCCAGCAAACGCCAGGCCCGTAGCAGCCGACGTGGCCGTGGCGCGTTTGTCGGCGGCATGGACGACGCCGGG
>NZ_ATLP01000124.1:0-3604 GCF_000416215.1 Pseudomonas sp. CF161 | reverse complement strand
GGGTCGGCGCGGCCGGCTGGGGCCGGGCGCTGGCGTGCGGCGCCCTGGCCGTGGCGATCTGGACCCTGGGCCTGAACCTGTACGCGGCACGACAGGCCGAAGAGGGCCAGCGGCTCAAGGCGCAGATGAGCCAGCGGGTGAAACAGGCGTTCCCCGAATTGCCGGTGATTCTCAACCCGCTGCAACAGGCCCGCCAACAATTGGCCGCGCGCCAGAGCGGTGCGGCGGCTGACCCCGGGCAACGCTTTGCCAGCCTGTTGCAACAGGCGGGCAATGCCATGCCCTTTATGGTCGGCGGCGTGCAGCAACTGGAGTTCGAGCAGGGGCGCCTGCACCTGGAGCTGGCAACCGATAGCCAGCAGGGCGCGCCAGGCGACTGGCAAGCCGCCTTGACCCAGGCCGGTGTTGCCGCTGTTCGCGATGAACACGGCTGGACCCTGGGCCCCCTGGGCGAGTCCGCCGAGGCCACGGGCGTCAAGGAGGCCGAGGATGAGTAAGCACGCGCTGGCCCCGTATCGATTGCGCTGGCAGCGCCTGCGAAGCCAGGGCGAACAGCTGTGGAGCGGCCTGGCGCTGCGGGAAAAACGCCTGCTGGCGGCCATGGGCCTGGGGCTGTCCGGCCTGCTGCTGTGGATGCTGCTGATCCAGCCGGCGCTGGCCAGGATCGATTACTGGCAAACCGAAACCCCCAAGCTGCGGGCCCAGGCCGAAGCCTTGCACGTGCTGCTGCAAGAGGTCGCCAGCGACGCGCGGCCAACCCCCGGCGCGGACCTGGAACCGGCGTTGCGCCAGGCCCTGGACAGTGCCGGGCTCAAGGACCGTTATCAGTTGCAGGCCCCCGATGCGGCGGCGCCCGGCAGCTGGCACCTGACCTTTCAAGAGGCCCCGGCGGATGCCGTGGTCGGCTGGCTGCTGGGTAACCCCCGGCAATTTTCCCTGGAGGTGTCCGAGGCTCGCCTGCAACGCGCAGGCGCGGCCCAGGCCGAAGATTCGGCCGGCACATTGTCCGGAACCGTTCGCATGGATCAGGCGCTTGGCGCTAAGGAAGCTTCATGAAGTGGTCAGGCTCCAACACCGCGCGCTGTCGCAAGGCCGCGCCCCTGCTAGTGCTCGCCCTGGGAGCGTGCAGCAACACCCCGTCGCCGACCCCACCGCCCTTGCTGGTGGACAGCGAACTCGGCCAGCCCCTGGCCGATACCCGGCGCAGCGGCGACGCCTTGCTCGACCGCCAGCGCTCAGCCAGCAGCTTGGAGCCACGGCCACGGGTGCAGCACCCGGTGACCAACAGCGCCCGTGGCCACGCCGCCAATACCCGTGGCAGCGCAGCGCGCAATCCCCTGGGTGAGCAGCCGGTGCAGCTGAACTTTGTCGAGGCCGATATCCAGGCGGTGGTGCGGGCCTTGTCCCGCTCCACCGGCCAGCAGTTCCTGGTGGACCCGCGGGTCAAAGGCACCTTGACTCTGGTCAGCGAAGGCCAGGTCCCGGCCCATCAGGCCTATGCCATGTTGCTCGCGGCGCTGCGCATGCAGGGCTTCAGCGTGGTCGATGTGGGCGGCGTGGCCCAGGTGGTGCCCGAGGCCGATGCCAAGCTGCTGGGTGGTCCCATCTACAGCGCCGACAAACCCGCAGGCAACGGGATGCTCACGCGCACTTTTCGCCTGCAATATGAAAACGCGGTGAACCTGATCCCGGTGCTGCGCCCGATCGTTTCACCGAATAACCCGATCAACGCCTACCCCGGCAATAACAGCATCGTCGTCACCGACTACGCGGAAAACCTGCAACGGGTGGCGCAGATCATCGACGGCATCGACACCCCGAGCGCCATCGATACCGACGTGGTGGCGGTGCAAAACGGCATCGCCGTCGACATCGCGGCCATGGTGGCCGAACTCCTGGAAAACCAGGGCGGGGACCAGACGCAAAAAATCAACGTGATCGGCGACCCGCGTTCCAACTCGATCATCATCCGCGCCGGCAGCCCGGAGCGGACCGAACTGGCGCGCAACCTGATCTACAAACTGGACAACGCCCAAAGCAACCCGAGCAACCTGCACGTGGTGTATTTGCGCAACGCCCAGGCCGGCAAATTGGCCCAGGCACTGCGCGGTTTACTGACCGGTGAAAGCGACAGCGGTGGCAACGACAATGCCCGTTCGATGCTGAGCGGCATGGGCGGCTCCGGACAAAGCGTCCAGGGCAGCAGCCAAAACAGCAGCGGCACACCCACCGCCAGCGGCAACCTCAATGGCAGCGCGGGCGGCAGCGGCTACGCCCAGGGCACCAGTGCCACCAGCACCCAGGGCAGCAGCACGACCCAGAGCGACCAGAACACCGCGTTCACAGCAGGCGGCGTCACCATCCAGGCCGACGCCACCACCAACACCTTGCTGATTTCCGCGCCGGACCCGCTGTACCGCAACCTGCGGGAAGTGATCGACATGCTCGACCAGCGCCGGGCCCAGGTGGTGATCGAAAGCCTGATCGTCGAAGTCAACGAAGACGACGCCAGCGAGTTCGGCGTGCAATGGCAGGCCGGCAACCTCGCAGGCAGCGGCGGCTTTGGCGGGGTCAACCTCGGCGGCAGTGGCCTGGTGGGCAGTCCTGCCAGTAAAACCAGCATCGATGTGCTGCCCAAGGGGCTGAATATCGGTGTGGTCAAAGGCACCGTAGACATCCCCGGTATCGGCCAGGTGCTGGACCTCAAAGTCCTGGCCCGAGCCCTGAAAAGCAAAGGCGGCACCAACGTGCTGTCGACCCCCAACCTGCTGACCCTGGATAACGAAGCCGCGAGCATTTTTGTCGGGCAGACCATCCCTTTTGTCACCGGCAGCTATGTGACCGGAGGCGGCGGCACCAGCAATAACCCATTCCAGACCGTACAGCGCGAAGAAGTGGGGTTGAAACTGAATGTGCGCCCACAGATTTCCGAAGGCGGCACGGTGAAACTGGACATCTACCAGGAAGTCAGCAGCGTCGATCAGCGCGCCTCAGTGGATGCCGGCACCGTCACCAACAAACGCGCAATCGACACCAGCATCCTGCTGGATGACGGACAGATCATGGTCCTCGGCGGCCTGCTGCAAGACGGCTACAGCCAGAGCAACGACGCCGTGCCCTGGCTGTCGAATATCCCTGGGCTTGGCGCGCTGTTTCGCAACGAAAAACGCAGCGTCAACAAAACCAATCTGATGGTTTTTTTACGGCCCTACATCATCCGCGACAGCGGAGCAGGGCGCAGCATCACCCTGAACCGCTACGACTTTATGCGCCGCGCCCAAGGCGGCCTGCAGCCGGAAAGAAGCTGGGCCATGCCAGATATGCAAGCGCCGCAATTGCCCTCGGTAGAGAAGGGCGTCCCCGGCGCAACCCCAGCAGCCCAAGGGCCCAGGGCCGTGATCAGGGCGGTGCCGCAATGATTCGGCGCCAACATCAACAGTTCGGCAGCTCCCTTGTAGCCGCTGCCGAAGACAACCCTGTACACCCGATAAAACAAGGCGTTCTTGCCGGCCAGCGTAGCCTGCGGCAGCGGCTACAGAACCCAGGCCGGCCGGAAGGCCGCCGCGCTTTTGATTTTGATCTGCAGCGCCCCGTTAAACCACGA
>NZ_ATLP01000123.1:0-2853 GCF_000416215.1 Pseudomonas sp. CF161 | reverse complement strand
GATCCAGGCACAGGCTGGCGACCCCGGCCGGGATGCTCAGGCGCGATTGCAAGTGGCTCTGGGTCAGCAGCAAACGGGTGCCGCTGTCTTCGATCATGCACAGCAGGCGATCCTGAGGGTATTCCGGGTCCAGCGGCACGTAGGCGCCACCAGCCTTGAGCACCGCCAGCAGACCAATGATCATGTCCAGGCCGCGTTCCACCGCGATGCCCACCAGCACATCCGGGCCGACACCGCGTTCTTGCAGGTGGCGGGCCAGGCGGTTGGCTCGGCTGTTGAGCTGGCGATAGCTCAGTTGTGCGTCTTCGAAAATCAGCGCCACTGCCTCGGGCTGGGCCTCGACCCGCTCTTCGAACAACTGGTGCACCCGCGCCTGGCTTGGGTAATCCAAAGTGGCCCGGCCCCAGTCGGTGATCATGCGCTGCTGCTCGGCAGCGTCCAGCAACGGCAGATCGCCGATGCGCTGCTGCGGGTCGGCGACAATCGCCTGCAACAGGTTCTGCCAATGCCGGGCCAGACGTTCGATGGTCGATGCCTCGAACAGGTCGGTGGCATAGGTCAGAATCGCGGAAAACTCCTCGTCGTGCTCCTGGGTGTCCAGGGACAGGTCGAACTGCGAGGTGGGGTTGTCCCACTCCAGGGCTTCCAGGCGCAGGTGCGGCAATTGCCGGGTGGCCTGGGCCTGCTGGGCCTGGTGGTTGAACATCACCTGGAACAAGGGGTTATGGCTCAGACTGCGCTCCGGATGCAGCTCCTCCACCAGTTGTTCAAACGGCAGATCCTGATGCGCCTGGGCGCCAAGCGCTGCCTGCCGGACCTGTTGCAGCACCGCCCGGAACGGCTGCTGGGCATCCAGTTCGGCTTTCAGTACCTGGGTGTTGACGAAGAAACCGATCAGGCCTTCCGTTTCAACCCGGTTGCGGTTGGCAATCGGCACCCCGACGCGGATATCCGCCTGCCCGCTGTAGCGATGCAGCAAAACCTGGAACGAGGCCAGGAGCAGCATGAACGGCGTGACCCCTTCGCGCTGGGCCAGGCTCCGCAAGGCGGCACTGAGCGGCGGCGACAACGGCACATCGAGATGGGCACCGCGATAGCTCTGTTCGGCCGGACGTGGGAAATCAGTGGGCAGCTCCAGCACCGGTTGCTCACCGCCCAGTTGCCCGACCCAATACGCCAGCTGCCGCTCGCGCTCGCCCGCGTCCATCCACTGCCGCTGCCAGAGGCCATAGTCGGCGTACTGAATCGGCAGCTCGGGCAGCTCGACCGTCAGGCCCTGGCTGTAGCCGGCATACAACGCCACCAGCTCATCGACCATCAGGTCCATCGACCAGCCATCGGAAACAATGTGGTGCTGGGTCATTACCAGCACATGGTCATCCGGCGCCAGGCGCAAGAGTTTGACCCGTAACAGCGCGCCTTCGCGCAGGTCGAACAGGCGGCTGGTTTCAGCCTCGACATAGGCCCGGACCTGCCCGGCCTGATCGCCGCCGGCCGGCAATAGCTCCCATTGCAGATGCAACGGCGCACCGTGGTCGATGACCTGCAAGGTGCGCTCGCCGTCTTCGACAAAACGGGTCCGCAGTGACTCGTGGCGAGCCACCAGGGTATTGAAGCTGCGCTCCAGGGCTGGCACATCCAGCGGGCCGTGCAGGCGCAACGCCGCAGGGATATGGTAGGCCGCGCTTTCGGGCTCCAGCTTCCAGAGGAACCACTGCCGCTCCTGGGCATAGGACAAGGCCAGCGGTCGATCACGTTCAACCCGCACAAACGGTGGCTCGTGACGGGCCGGCCGATCCCCGAGGGAGGCGACAAAATCCTGCAGGCTGCTGTGTTCGAACAGACTGCGCAGCGGCACTTCCCGATTCAAGGCGTGCCGTACTCGGGACACCACCTGAGTCGCCAGCAGCGAGTGCCCACCCAGTTCAAAGAAGCTGTCAGTCAACCCCACCTGTTCCAGCTTCAGCACCTCCTGCCAAATCGCCGCCACCTGTTGCTCCAGCTCGCTGCGTGGCGCCACGTACAGCTGCTGCATCTGGCTCGCATCGGCCTTTGGCAGCGCCTTGCGGTCCAGTTTGCCGTTGGGGCTCAGGGGCAGTTTTTCCAGGAACAGCAGGTAAGCCGGGACCATGTAGTCCGGCAGGTGCTCACGCAGGCGCCCCTTGATCGCCTCGCGCAGGCTGGCCTGGACTTCTGGCTCGGTGCCGACCTGACGTACATCCTCGGGCACCACGTAACCCACCAGCTGCAAGCCGTTGGCACTGGCCTGGGCCAGGACGATGGCTTCGCGGATCCCCTCTTGCTCCAGCAGGCGTGCTTCGATTTCACCCAGCTCGATACGGAACCCGCGGATCTTCACCTGATGGTCGATGCGCCCGACGTATTCGATGATGCCGTCGGCATTGAAGCGTGCCAGGTCGCCGGTGCGGTACAGACGGCCGCCGGGTTGCTCGGCAAACGGGTCCGGCATAAAACGTTCGGCACTCAGGTCCGGGCGATTGAAATAACCACGGGCCAACAACTCGCCGCCGATCACCAGTTCGCCCACCACGCCAATGGGCGCCGGGCTGCCGCTGTCGTCGAGGACATAGATGCTGCGCCCCGGCAGGACATTGCCGATGGGCATGGTCAGCGGTGTTGGCCGCGCACCACTGACGTAGTCGGTGCAGTCCAGGGCAGTCACCGTCACCGTGGCCTCGGTGGGGCCGTAGGTATTAAGCAGCACCACCTGTTCCAGACCCGCCTGTTTCCAGGCCGCCAGCCCTTCCGGCGGCATGGCTTCGCCACCGGCATGCACCTGTTTGAGGACTCCGTAATCCCGTGGGCCGATGGCCGCGAAATCCTTGGCCAGCA
>NZ_ATLP01000122.1:0-923 GCF_000416215.1 Pseudomonas sp. CF161 | reverse complement strand
CGGGGGGGGCTCCGGCGTCGGCGCGGGGCCGGTGCCCGAGGCCGAGACGTAGATCAGCTGCGGCAGCAGGCGCGCCAGGGTCTGCGGCTGCAAGTCCAGTTGCCCATCGCGACCGGGGGCCCAGTTGTGCAGGAACACGTCGGCGTCGGCCAGCAACGCCAGCAGCTCGGCGCGCCCGCTGGCCGCTTTCAAATCTATTTGCAGACACTGCTTGCCCCGATTGATCGCGTCGAAATGCGCCGAGATGTCTCCGGTCATGGGCGGCATGCCGCGCATCGGATCGCCTCCCGGCGGTTCGACCTTGATCACCGTGGCCCCCAGCAGGCGCAGCAGATGACCGGTCAAGGGGCCCTGGATCAAGCGGCAGCATTCCACCACGGTGATCCCTTGCAAGGGCAGCCCGGCCTGCTGCGCTGGCAGGCGGTCGCCGGGCAGGCTGGCGACAGGCTCCTGGCCCAGGTCGAAGCAGCGCCAGCCGCCGCCCTGGATCCAGCGCTGGAACGACGGCTCCTGGCGGCAATCCTGCCAACGACGCAGGGCGCACAGCTCGGTGCCGGCCTCTTTGGCCATGGCCTGCAATGCGGCAAACCCATGGCCGCCGACCGCACTGAACAGCGCGGCCGGCAACCAGGCCGTGGCCCGGGTGTAGCGCTGCATAAATGGTCGCCAGCCTTTGCCGGCCACGGCGGTGGCAACACCGGCCAGGTTCCAGAAACGCAGCCAGGCGTCCGGGTTCAGCGCCTCCAGTTCAAACACCACGCCATCGGCGCTGGTAAAGGGCGGCCGTGCCGCATCCGCCGCAGGTGGGGGCTCGGGCGGGTAGCCGCCGTCGGCGCTGTCCATGGCCAGGTACTGACCGAGGGCCAGCAGCGCCGCCCCGCCATGGCTCATGGTGACCCGCGCCCGGGGCAAACCCCGCGCCT